>NZ_JBSFRK010000023.1:0-131221 GCF_053589195.1 Streptomyces sp. NPDC003379
CAGGACCGCGCGTCGCGGTCCTGGCCCTGCCCCATGCGGTGCCGCCCTGCGGCGGCGGTGCGTCAGCTCTGTGCGGTGTCGTCGCTCGTCTGCCCGGCGCCCTCGGCCGTGCCTACCTTCTCGCGCATCTTGCGCACCAGCTCCGCCTTCTGGTCGGCGGCACCTTGGCGGTCGAGGTTACGGTGCGGACCGTTGTTCTGCCGTTCGGCGCGGGACAGCTTCTTGCGCTTGCCGCCGCCCATGCCCACGGGGTTGTTGATGTTCTTGCTCACGGGTTCTCCCGGAATGGTGTGAAGTGATCTACGGATTCATCGGTGGGGGACGGGCGCGGCGACGTCGAGGACGTCAGCAGGGGCCCATCACGCTCTCACTCGTAAATCGGCGTCTGGAAGAACATGACCTAGACGTTACCCGGTTCTGTCGGCTCCGCACACCAAGTTCTCATCTCTATCACGAATCTCACGGCCACCCTCACCTCGCAGGTCTCTGACGGTTCGGGGAGACGTGGATCACATGTGTCCGTGTCACAGCGCGTCGGGCTGTCTCGTCCCAGAGGAGTAGCCCACGACGAAGCACGGAAGAGGACACATGGACGCGCGATTGAACTACTTCGCCAGCCCGACCGCCGCCGACCATGGTTTCACCGAGGCCGAGCGTGCCGCGCTGGAATTGGCGGGTTGATGATTCGGTTGCGGATGACCCCGGACGCGCTCGCGGACACTCGGTTCGCCGTGTCTCCTCTGGTGGAAGCCGCCGTAGCGGTACGCCATCACCTCATGCCGAGCACGGCGCGTACGGAGCCGCCCTGGGAGCGTGCGGCGAGAAACCCGGCACTATGGCGGCGGCTGCCACTGCTGTCCGCCATCTTCGCCGGGCATTACCGCTTGCCGGCGGAGCTGTTCCCCATGGACCTGCCGGACGTCCGCCCTGACATCGAAGCCGAATTGCACCAGCTCGCCGGTACCACGACGCCGCACTTCGCCGATCTCCTGCAGCGGTTGCTGGAAGGATGCGACTGGCCGCGCGGCGGGCGTGCCGAGGAAGCACGGCGTACGTTCCGGTCATTCCTGGATGCGGGGGAGCACGCTTGCGCGCGGCAATTGGCTGACGAGGTCGGCATGTTCTGGGAGCGGTGCCTCGCGCCGCACTGGGTCGCGATCCGGGACCACGCCGAGGTGGACATCGCCCACCGGGCCCGCATCACCGCCCAGGGCGGCCTGCGCGCCGGCATTTCGTCGTTGCATCCGGCGGTCGCCTACGACGATCACACCATCCGCCTCACCGGCGCCGTGGACGAGGAGACGGAGAGGGTCGGCGGCCTCACCCTGGTCCCCTCGTGGTTCGCACGTCGCTGGTACCTCGGACCCGACCCTCGCTGCCGGCACGGCCGCTATCTGATCTACCCCGCCATTCGCCCAGACGCCCCGCGGCGGTCGGCTGAACACGATGGGACAGCCGCGGTCCTGGGCGAAGTGCTCGGGCACACCCGGCTGACGCTGCTCGCGAGCCTTCGGCACCCGCACACCACGACCCAGCTCGCCGCTCGTCACCATCTGAGCCCGTCCACCGTCTCCTATCACCTCACCCGGCTGTACCGGGCCGGGCTGCTGGTCCGTACACGGGCCGGGGGCAGCGTCCACTACCGGAGGACGGCAGACGCGGAACGACTGCTGCGGCGGACACGGTCGACGGTGGTGAGGTAAGTGCGGTGGCCGGGCTCCTGCCTCGTCCTGTCAGCGGGGTGACGTGGCGACAGGGCCGGGGTCGTCCTGCTCCCGGGTGAGAACGCCTCGTGCGAAGGCGAGCCGGCGGCGCTTGGCCGTCGCGGCACGCTCGAACTCCGCCCCGTGGGTACGGATGATCTCGCGCTGCAGCCGTGTCTCGGCGCCCGCCCAGATGATCGCCAGCCGGGTCTCTTCCTTGCACGCCACGTCGGCCACCGCCGTGGCGAGCTCCCTCTGGGATGGCCGCCGGGAGTTCCACCAGCGTTTGTCGGCGCCGGCCTCGTACGGGTCTTCGTAGCGGTAGCCCTTGGCCAGCATGCACGTCTTCCAGGCCCGCACCGCCCTGGTGACCGGCGCCTGCTGCCGTGACGCCGCGAGCGTCTTCGTGTGGTGTGCGTACAGCCGATCGATATCGGGGCCGGGGCCCTGGCGCAGCAGTGAGGTGTGCGCCTTCTTCCAGCAGCCGCCCGTCCCCGTCTTGCCGAACGCGGCGATCTGTACGTCCATGGGCAGCCGGGCACGGGCCTTGTGCTGCCGTTGTCGTTTCGCCGCTTCGGGGGTGTCCGGCGGCAGGTGGTACCCGAAGCGTTCCGCGATGAGCGGCTCCATCACCCCGTAGCGGCGCCGGTGGGTCGGGTCGGCCTCGCCCCGGGGCAAGCTCAGCGACTGCCAGGCGATGCCCTGTCGGCGCAGGCAGCGCCCGACGAGGACATCCACGGCCGTCTCGACGGTCTGCATATCGGCGGTGGAAAGGTCGTAGGTGTCGAATGGGAGGGCCAGGTGACGAGCCTCCCTGCCGGCTGCCGGGACGCCGGTCGGCTGCGGCGGCGGGTCGGCAGGCGTCGCCGGGGGTCCGCCGCAACCGACGGCAAGGACCAGCAGCACGGCAGCCCAAGAGCGCCTGGGCACGGTTGCCCCCTCCGTGTCGGCTTCACATGGATGCGTTCATCGGGTTTGCGGCACCTGCTGACAGGAGCAGGTGCCGCGCACCGGTCGCCTCAGTGGTGCCCGAAACGGAGGCAGCTCGCCCTGTTGTTGTATTCGACCGGCTGGCCAGGCCCGGTGTTCTTCGACAGCTTCCTGTCCTCGCTGGTGGGTTCGGCCACATACCTCATGCCGGAACAGCCCACGTGCTGGAAGAGGTACATGTATTGCCGGTAGTTGTTCCTCATGGAGCTGGCCGAGTTGTCCACCTTTCCACTGGTGGACCATTTGTTGTCGTTGAAGTTGCTGTCCGCCCTGGTGAACGTGTGGGAACCACCCCTGAAGTTGTCGTCCTTGAACAGGATGAAACTGCCGGCAGCCGCCGGGGACATCTCGGTTCCCGTCGTCTCGGCCGAGGCGGCGCCGGTGCTCAGAACGAGACCCGCCGTAGCCAGCGTCGCTGTCAGCACGGCCTTGCGTGTCCAACTGCCTGTTGCCCTCATAACTTTCCCCTCTTCTGGGAGCACGGGGCTCCCTTTTCCTTCCGCGGCGCCGGTAACGGTCTTGGCGACGCCCGGGATCAGGAGTCAAACAGGTGGTCGGACCCTGGGAGAAGGTGATTCGATCAGCTTCGAAAGCCAGGGCATGGAGGCGCTGGCGCGGCATCCGCAGCAGTGCCGCGTTCACACGGGCACGCGCGGACGCCTGGTGATCATGGTCCGGGGGTCAGGACACCGGCCCTGACGGTGGATCGGAACCAGCCAGGCTCTACGCGTCGCTGAGCGTCACCTCGGGGGGCGAGCCGGTGGAGCGTGCCGTGGCGTCAAGGCGCCTGCACGCAGTCGCCGGTCGTTGAATTCCGTCTCAAAGCTTGAGCACAAATTCCTTACATCCTCTCTTCATACCGGTCCCCATGGTCTAGATTGACCGTGCTTCAGCTGTTCCGGCGCGAGGCGACCATTAATGATCTATAGGTCCGACGCCATGGACAGTCGGCGGTCGCGTCCTCCGCGCCAGACGTGGGGTGATCAATTCTTGACCTGCCGGGTCCTGGGTGTGGGGAGCACCCGGGGTTTCGACGGGCTCCAACGCACCAGCGCTGGAATAGCGGGATGCCATGTGCGGGGGGCGGGGGCCTTCCGGGGGGAGGGGCAGTGTTGGGCGAGCACGTCGAATCACTGGGGTCCTGGGGGGTTCTGTGCGGCAGGGGGGATTAGTCAGCCCGTTTCCGTCGGCGCGCGGGCGTCTGGCGGACGGGATAATCAGACGGCCCGCGATCGACTGGGAGCAGCGGTACCGCCGTACCGTGATCATTAGCGATACCGTGGCCACCGCTTTTGTGGTGGCGGCGATCGGGATCTTCTTCGGGGCCCGGGACGCGGCCAACTGGCATGAGAAGTGGGGAATTCTCGCATTCGGCACCGAGCTACTGGTGCTGGGTGCGCTTGCGGTAAGCCGGGCGTGGGCTCCTGCCGTGCTCGGTGAGGGCGCCGAGGAATTCCGTCGCCTCGGACGCTCACTGTTCACGGCGGTCGTCGTACTGGCGCTCGGCGGGATCGCCCTCACCTCGCGCAACATCAAACTCTGGATCTTCGTCGCGATCCCCGCGATCGCGCTCGTCACCATGACCGCGCGGTATCTGCTGCGCCTCCGGCTGCACAGACAGCGGAAAGAGGGACGGTGCCTGCGACCGGTGCTCGCCGCCGGGAGCCTGGCCACCGTGCAGGACCTGATCACCCGGGCCCGCAGGTTCCCGCACCTCGGCTGGCGGGTGGACGCGGTGTGCACGACGGACGGCCTCGGGCTCGACGGTGACCAACTGGACGGCGTGCCGGTCGTCGGCCTGCTGTCGGACGTCGCGGGCCACGTCCGCCGCGACGGCTACCGTGTCGTCGCGATCACACCGGACCCGCACTGGTCGCCGGACCGGCTGCAGCGGCTGGCCTGGAACCTCGAGGGCTGCGATGCCGAGATGGTCGTGGCCCCCGTGCTCATGGAGGTGGCGGGACCGCGGCTGCACGTCGACGCGGTGCTCGGGATTCCGCTGCTGCGGGTCAGCATGCCGACGTTCACCGGGGGCCGCCGGGCGGTCAAAGGGGTCGTCGACCGGATGGGCGCGGTGATCCTGCTGATGCTGTTCGCGCCGCTGATGGTGCTCGTCGGGCTGCTCGTACTGATGGACAGTCGGGGCGGGGCGTTCTACCGCCAGCGCAGAGTCGGCAAGGACGGCCGCGAGTTCACCATCTTCAAGTTCCGCACCATGGTCGCCGGGGCCGACGGGGCGCGTGCCGAGCTGGCCGACCGCAACGAAGGCGCCGGCCTGCTGTTCAAGCTCCGCCGGGATCCAAGGGTGACCCGGGTGGGAGCGGTGCTGCGCCGGTACTCGATCGACGAGCTGCCGCAGCTGTTCAACGTACTCACCGGATCGATGTCACTCGTCGGTCCGCGGCCTCCTCTGCCGGAGGAGTCCGCCGCGTACGGCCCGGACATCCGGCGGCGTCTCCTCGTCAAGCCCGGGCTCACCGGACTGTGGCAGATCAGCGGACGCAGCGACCTGCCGTGGGAGGAGGCGGTCCGCCTCGACCTGCGGTACGTGGAGGACTGGTCGCTCGCCCTGGACACAGTGATCTTGTGGAAGACGCTGCGTGCGGTGGTCCATGGGCATGGGGCGTACTGATGCGCGGAAGCCGGATACCGGCCGCCGCGCGGACCGCGGGCCCAAAGGGCCTGCCTTGGGGGGACGGGTCATGAGGGTCAGCGTTTTCGGGCTCGGCTACGTGGGCTGTGTGTCGGCCGCGTGCCTGGCCAGCATGGGTCACGAGGTCATCGGGGTGGACGTGAACCAGGTGAAGGTCGACCTGGTCAACGACGGCAAGGCCCCGGTGGTCGAGGAGCGGATCGGCGAGCTCATCGCCGAGGTCGTGCGGACCGGAGCGTTACGCGCCACCGGCGACGTCCGCGAGGCGATCATGGGCAGCGAGGTGTCGCTGGTCTGCGTGGGCACGCCGTCGGAGCCCAACGGCAGTCTGTGCACCACGTACCTGGAGCGGGTCACCGAGCAGATCGGTGCCGTGCTGGCCGAGCGGGGCGGGTGGCAGACCGTCGTGTTCCGCAGCACCATGCTCCCGGGCACCTGCCTGAACCTGCTGGTGCCGATCCTGGAGAAGTCCGTCGGCGGCACGGCCGGGGTGGAGTTCGGGGTCGCGGTCAACCCGGAGTTCCTGCGCGAGGGCACGAGCGTGCGGGACTTCTTCGACCCGCCCAAGACCGTCATCGGCGAGTTCGACGCGGCGAGCGGCGACGCGGTGACGGCGCTGTACGGCAGCCTGCCCGGCGAGGTGTTCCGGGTGCCGGTGCCGACGGCCGAGGCGATCAAGTACGCGGACAACGCGTTCCACGGCCTCAAGATCGGCTTCGCGAACGAGCTGGGCGCGGTGTGCCAGGCGCTCGGGGTGGACTCGCACCAGGTGATGGACGTGTTCCTGGCCGACCGCAAGCTCAACATCAGCCCCGCCTATCTGCGGCCCGGCTTCGCCTTCGGCGGCTCCTGCCTGCCCAAGGACCTGCGCAGCCTGGTCCACGCGGCGCAGCGGGCCGACGTCTCGGTGCCCATCCTCGCCCACGTGCTGCCCTCCAACTCCGCGCATCTGCAACGCGCGGTGGAGCTGGTCGAGCGCACCGGCAAGCGCCGGGTGGGCCTCTTCGGGCTGTCCTTCAAATCCGGCACCGACGACCTCCGCGAGAGCCCGCTCGTCGAGCTGGCGGAGAGGCTCCACGGCAGGGGTTACGACCTGCGGATCCACGACGCCAACGTGAGCCTCTCCCGGCTCCTGGGCGCGAACCGCGAGTACATCGAGACCCGGCTGCCGCACCTCGCACATCTGCTCGCCGACTCCGTCGACGACGTGCTCGACCATGCCGAGGTGCTGCTGGTCGGGACCAGGGACCCGGCCGTGCTCGCGGCGCTGCCCCATGGCGGCGACGGTCCGGTGCTGATCGATCTCGTCCACCTTCCCGACGCCGACGCGCGCCGGGCCGAACCGGGGTACGTGGGCCTTGCTTGGTGACACATCGTTCGATGACACGGTCGGCGGCGACCGGCCGGGCCGGCGCGCGCTGATCCTGGTGGAGAACCTGTCGGTGCCGTTCGACCGGCGGGTGTGGCAGGAGTGCACGACGCTGCGCGACGCGGGCTGGCGGGTGGACGTCATCTGTCCCCGTGGGAGTACGCGGGACACGGAGCCGGAGGCGGAGATCGACGGGGTGCGGATCCACCGCTACCCGTTGCGCGCGGCCACCGGCGGTCCTGCCGGATACCTGCGGGAGTACGGATCGGCGTTGTGGCACACGGCCCGCCTTGCCCGCACGGTCGGCCCGGTCGACGTGGTCCACGCCTGCAACCCGCCCGACCTGCTGTTCCTGCCGGCACTGTGGCTGAAGCGGCGCGGCGCGCGGTTCGTCTTCGACCAGCACGACCTCGTACCGGAGCTGTACCTCTCCCGGTTCGACCGCGGCGAGGATCTGCTCTACCGCGCCGTGTGCGCGCTGGAGCGGCTGACGTACCGGGCCGCGGATGTCGTGCTCGCCACGAACGAGAGCTACCGGGACGTCGCGATACGCCGTGGCGGCCAACGCCCCGCGGACGTCTTCGTGGTGCGCAGCGCGCCCCGGACCGACCGGTTCCAACCGGTGCCGCCGGAGCCGGAGTTGAAGCGCGGCAAGCCTCATCTGCTGTGCTATCTCGGCGTCATGGGCCCTCAGGACGGCGTCGACTACGCCCTGCGGGCCCTCGCGAAGCTGCGCGACGAGCTCGGGCGGACCGACTGGCATGCGGTGTTCGTCGGTTCCGGCGACGCCTTCGACGCGATGGTGGAGCTGTCCCGGCGGCTCGGGCTCGATGAACAGGTGCAGTTCACCGGGCGCATCCCGGACGCCGACCTGGTGCGCTACCTGTCCACCGCGGACGTGTGCCTCTCCCCCGACCCGTGCAATCCGCTCAACGACGTGTCGACCATGAACAAGGTCCTGGAGTACATGGCGATGGGCCGCCCCATCGTCTCGTTCGACCTCCGGGAGGCGCGTGTCTCCGCCGGTGACGCCGCCGTCTACGCGCCCGACGACGACGAGTCCGAATTCGCCAAGCTCATCACGGTGTTGCTCGACGACCCGGAGCAGCGGGCCCGGATGGGCGAGATCGGCCAGGAGCGGATCAGCGGGCGGCTCTCCTGGCGGAACTCGCAGGCGTCGCTGCTCGCCGCCTACGCCGCCGCCTGCCGTGACCACACTCCGGTGTCGGGCCGCCCGGCCCGGGCAGGGAAGAGGCCGCGCCGTTGAGCGATGACCCGATACGCCTGGTCACGGTCGGGCGGATCCTCCGTCGGCGTTGGCGGCTTCTCGCCGTCCTCGCCGTGGTGGGCGCGCTCGTCGGCTACGGCGCCTCGGTGCTCTTTCCGCCGCGCTACACGGCGTCGGCGTCGGTCCTGCTGCCGGGGCAGTGGGAGGAGCGCGAGCTGCTGACGCAGGTGGACATCGCGACGAGTTCGGCGGTGGTCGACCGCGCGGCCGCCAAGCTCGGCCGGCCGGGCGGCGAGCTGCGGGACCGAGTGAGCGCCAAGGCCGCCGACGGGAACATCATCAAGATCTCCGGTACGGCCGGAACGCCGGAGCGCGCGCAGCGGCTCTCCGACCGGATGGCCAAGGAGTTCGTCACCTTCGCCGCGCGGATCGCGGGCGACGGCACCGAGCCCGAAGCGGCCACGGGACCCGAGGCACTGCGGGAGAAGGTCAGGGAGACCAACCGCCGCATCACCGAGCTGGCCGACGCGGCCGATCCGGGGCGGACCGTGGAGAGCGTGCAGGCCCGCACCTCGCTGGAGAAGCTGCGCACCGCGCTGGAGGAGGCCATGAAGAAGCTGGACCAGGCCGACCCGGCGTCCGACAAGGCCGGCATGGTCGTCATGGGTCCGGCGGCCCGGCCGACCGGCGAGGCGCCGCCGACGAGGACGCAGCTCGTCGTCGGCGGGGCTCTGCTGTTCTTCCTGCTCGCGGTCGTCGGCCATCTCGCCGCCGCACGGATGAATCGCCGGCTGCGCACCGAACCGGAGATCGCCGCGGCGCTGGGCTCGACGCTCCTCGGCACCGTCGACGTGCCTGGTGAACAGCGCGCCCACCGGCCGAAAGGCCATGGCCCGCGGGCCCGGATCCGTCGGCTCCTGGGCCTCGACACCCGGTGGGACATCCCGGCCCCGCAGACATCCGGCGACGAGGCCGGCAGGCGGATCCGCTACCGGCGGGTGTGCGCTCGCCTCCGGCTGCCGGCCCACCGGCGGCTGCTGGTCGTCGTACCGGAGGGTGACGAGATCGCCCGCCTGGCCGCCGGGCAGCTCGTCGCCGAGGCCCGGAGCGGTCCTTCCCCGTCCTCTTCGAGCAGGGGATATCCCGTGCTGCGGGTGGTGGAAGTCCCGGTGTCCCAGCCGATGGTGCCGGACCGCGACACCGAGTCCGGCGCCCTGATCGTGGTCAGCGCGGGCAGCTGGACGGAGGGGGAGCTCGCCGGTATCGCCGGGGCGTGCGCGGACGCCGGGCACGAGGTCGTCGGCATCGTCGTCGCCGGCCCGGTCCGGGCCCGTCCGACGCGGTCCGCCGGCCGTCCTCCGGCGAACGCCGCTCCGGCGCTCGCGGTCCGCGGCCACGCGACGGGAGGTTCGGTGTGACGACGAGTACGGCTTCGGAGTCGTCGGCAGCCACTCCGCTCCTCGACCTGCACGCGCTGGTGGTGGCGGTGCGCAGGCGTCGCCGCCTCTGGTGCTCCCTGGCGCTCCTGGGGCTGCTGGTCGGCGTGGCGGTGGCGGTGCTGCTGCCGCCGCCACCGACCGCGGTGACCAAGGTGCTCGTCGTACACAAGGAGGACCAGCCGAACGACACCGGAACGCTGATCCGCACCGACGTCGCACTCCTCGGTACCACCCGGATCGCGGGTGCGGCCCTGCGGTCCCTCGACTCCCCGGAGAGCCCGGAAGACTTCATGCGGGACTACCGGGGCACCGGCTTGACCAACAACCTGCTGCAGATCGATGTGACAGGTGCCAGCGACGCGGAAGCGGTGGCCCGGGCCGAGGCGCTCGCCGACGCGTTCGTCGCGGACCATGTGCGGCGGATGCGGGAGACCGCGAAGGCCGAGGCCAAGGCGCTGCTCGACCAGCGTGACCGCATGCGTGAAGAGCTGGCGCAGGTCAACAACGCGATCGGCGACCGGTCGCCGGAAACCGACCCGAAGGCGTCGGCGAGCATCGAGTCGCTCTTCGCGCGCCGGGCCGAGCTGAACTCGCGGATCGCCGACTTCGACGAGCGCGCCGCGGAGGCGCGCACCGGCACGCCCAGGCTCGTCGCCGGCACGCAGATCGTGGACGCACCGCGCGCGGTGCGGCACTCCCTGCCCGGGGCCGCCGCCACCGACGCCGCGATCGGGCTCGTCCTCGGGCTCGTCCTCGGGCTCGTCCTTGCCGCGGTCGGCTCGGTGGTGGCGGACCGCCCCGTGCTGCGCCGGGAGATCGCGGCGAACCTGGGCGCCTCGGTCATCGCGGAGCTGCGCCGCACGCCCCGCCTGTCGGCCCGGCTGTGGCAGCGCCGACGGACCCGGGCGGCACGGACGAGGCTCACCGCGACCCTGGCCCGCACCGTGCGCGGCTCCGCGGAACCGGTGTCGCTGCTTGAACTGGGCTGTGCGCGCAGTACGAGCGTGATCGCCCTTGACGTCGCCGGGGCGCTGGCGGCGGAGGGGCCGGTGGTCGTCATCGACGGTCTGCCAGGACCGGAGTTCGCCGACAGCCGCCGGATACCGGAAGGCGTGACCGTGGTCGGCGACGAGCGTGCCGCGGCCGTGGCGCAGCAGGGGCGCCGGCTCGGCGTCGGCTCGGTCGCGCCCGGCACGGCGTGGACCGACCTGCAGTACCTCGGTGGCCGGACCGTGCTCGTCGTACGCGCCGGGCACGGCAGCGCCGCATGGCTGCACACCGTGGCCCGACACCTCGCGGACCAGCGCATTCCGGTGATCGGTGTGGTGCTGATCGACCCCGATCCGCGTGACCGGACCGACGGCACGCTGTGGGAGGGGCCGCACACCGCGCCGCGCGGCCCTCACGAGCGGTCGGCCCGGCAGAGCGAGACGGCCCGGCAGAGCGGTGGGGGTACCTCCCACGCCGTTGAGGCAGTGGGGGAGGGCCGGCCGCGGACGGAACGGCCCTCGATGCCGGCCGCACGGGTCCCGGACAGCGACCAGGAGGCGCAGTAGAACATGTGTGGCATCGCAGGCACTTACCGATGGCCGGACGGGAAGGTCGTGACCGACCGGCTCACCGATGTCCTCGCCCACCGCGGCCCGGACGGGGCGGGCCGGTACAGCCACCCCACCGGTGACGGCGAGGTGCACCTCGGGCACCGCCGCCTCGCCATCATCGACCTGTCCGGGACGGGCGCCCAGCCGATGGTCTCGGGCGGCCTCGCCCTGACGTACAACGGCGAGCTGTACAACGCGCCCGACCTGCGTGCCGAGCTGGCGGCCGCCGGGGTGCGCTTCCGCGGCACCTCCGACACCGAGGTGCTCCTTGAGGCCTGGCGGCGCTGGGGCACGGACTGCCTGCCCCGGCTGCGCGGCATGTTCGCGTTCGCGGTCTTCGACGAGCGGACCGGTGACCTGGTGCTCGCCCGCGACCAGCTCGGCGTCAAGCCGCTGTTCTTCCTGCGGCGGGGTACGGGCCTGATGTTCGCCTCCGAGCTCAAGGCGCTCGCCGCCGTGACCGGCGGGTCGCTGGAGGTGGACCAGGGGGCGCTGGTGGCCTCGCTGCTGTACTACTGGGTGCCCGACTCGCGCTGCGCGTTCCGTGAGGCGGAGAAGCTGCCGCCGGGGAGTTGGCTGCGGTGCCGGGCCGACGGCCGGGTGGAGCGCGGCCGGTACTGGAATCTGAAGGACGTCGCCGCCGAGGGCCGGGAGCGGGCCTTGAGCGGCGAGCGGCCGGATCTGGCCGCCGTCGTCGAGGAGTCGACCCGGCGCCACCTGCTGTCCGACGTACCGGTGGCCACCTTCCTCTCCGGCGGTCTCGACTCCAGCTATCTGACCGCCCTCGCGGCCCGCGACCGGCCCGGGATCTCCGCGTACACGATCGGATTCCGCGCCGAGGACGCCAGGTTCGAGGCGATGCCGGACGACCTGCGCTATGCCCGGCAGGTGGCCGAGCGGTTCGGCGTCGACCTGCATGAGATCGAGATCGCTCCGGACGTGCTCGACCTGCTGCCGCGGATGACGTACCACCTGGACGAGCCGATCGGCGACCCCGCCGCGATCAACACGTTCCTGATCTGCGAGGCCGCCCGGGAGGCCGGGGTCAAGGTGATGCTCTCGGGGATGGGTGCCGACGAGCTGTTCGCCGGGTACCGCAAGCACCTGGCCAATCTGCTCGCGCTGCGCTACCAGCGCGTCCCGCGGCCGCTGCGGCGCGGTCTGTCCAGGGCCGTGGACCGGCTGCCGGTCGCCACGGCCCGCCGGGGGTACCGGTCGGTGCGCTTCGCGAAGCGGTTCCTCTCCTTCGCCGATCTGCCGGAGGAGACCGCGTTCCGGCGCAGCTACACCATGTACGACCAGGACGAGTTGCTCGCCCTGGTCAACCCGGACCTGGCCGGGACGGTCGACGACGTGCTGACCGAGCACGCGGACATCTACGAGGACAACGAACTCGACGACTTCGTGAACCGCATGTGCCTGGGTGACGCCCGGATGTTCCTGCCGGGCCTGAACCTCGCCTACACGGACCGCTCCAGCATGGCCGCGTCGACCGAGGTGCGGGTGCCGTACGTGGACGTCGAGGTGGTCAAGGCGGCGTTCGCCGTGCCCGGCGACCGCAAGATCGTCGGACGGCAGGGCAAGGCCGTCCTCAAGGAGGCGGCCACCTCCATCCTGCCCCGGGAGATCGCGTACCGGCCCAAGGGCCTGTTCAGCGCCCCGCTGCGGGCCTGGATGAGCCGGGATCTGGCACCGCTGGTGCGCGAGGTGGTGAACGACGGCGTGCTCGTCGGTTCCGGGATCCTGCGCCGCGACGCGCTGGCGCGGATGGTCGCCGAGGACGCCGCCGGGCAGCGGGACTTCTCCAAGCATCTGTGGCACGTACTGACCCTTGAGTACTGGTATCGCGGCGCGACCTCTGGCTCCGGCCAGAGCCAAGCGGCTTGACAGCGTGGAAACAAGAGGAGCTTTGTGAAACAGGTTGTGCAGAACTACAGGAGTGGCGAGCTGGCGCTGCTCGACGTGCCGGTGCCGGGGTGCAAGCCGGACGGCGTGCTTGTCCGCAGCGCCTACTCGCTGATCTCCACCGGGACCGAGCTGATGAAGGTGTCCGAGGCGGGCATGTCGATGGTGGGCAAGGCCCGCTCCCGGCCGGACCAGGTGGCCAAGGTCATGCAGAGCGTGGCCACCAACGGGGTGCCCGCCACCTACCGCAAGGTGATGGGCAAGCTGGACTCCTACACGCCGCTCGGCTACTCGCTGTGCGGGGTGGTCGAGCAGGTCGGCACCGGGATCGACGATGTGGCGGTCGGTGACCTCGTGGCCTGCGCCGGCAATGAGCACGCGCTGCACGCCGAGTTGAACTGGGTGCCGAAGAACCTCTACGCCCGGGTGCCGGACGGCCTCGCGCCGCGGCACGCGGCCTTCGGCACCGTCGGGTCGATCGCGATGCAGGGCGTCCGGCGCGGCGAACCGCAGCTCGGCGACGTGGCGCTGGTCATCGGCCTCGGTCTGATCGGGCAGCTGGTGGTGCAGCTCCTCGCCGCCTCGGGGGTCCGCGTCGTCGGGGCCGACCCCGACCCGGTGCGCTGCGAGCTCGCCGAGCGCGTGGGCGCCGCGGCCTGCGGCGATCCCGCGTCCGCGGCCGTGGAGGCCGCCGTCGCCGAGCTGACCGGCGGTCACGGCGTGGACCAGGTGTACCTGGCCGCCGGTGGCGGCAGCAACCAGCCCGTGGAGCTGGCCGCCCGGCTGAGCCGGGACCGCGGCCGGGTCGTCGACATCGGCAAGTGCCGCCTGGACCTGCCGTGGAACGCGTACTACGAGAAGGAGCTGGACGTACGGTTCTCCCGCAGTTACGGCCCCGGGCGCTACGACCCGGAGTACGAGCTGGAGGGGCGGGACTACCCGATCGGCTACGTGCGCTGGACCGAGCGCCGCAACCTGGCGTGCTTCCTCGATCTCGTCGCCCGCGGCCGCGTCGACGTGGAGCCCCTCATCTCCCACATCGCCGACTTCGATGACGCCGTCAAGACGTACGAGCGTCTGAAGGACGGCGAGCTGAAGGCCGTGGCGGTGCTGTTCCGATACCCCGAACAGGCCGCGGAGGCGGAGGCCCCGTCGGTGGCCGTGCCCGCGGTGCGCGTACAGCGGGGCCCGGCGCGGGCTGCCAGGACGCCGGTGCGGCTCGCGTTCGTCGGCGCGGGAAACTACGCGACGTCGATGCTGCTGCCGCATCTGGCACAGCGCGACGGCGTCGAGTTGTCCACGGTCGTCACCACGACGGCGCTGTCCGCCGCCAACGGGAAGCGGAAGTTCGGCTTCGCCGAGGCGAGCACCGATCTCGACGCCGTGCTCGGCGACACGTCCATCGACGCGGTGTTCGTGGTCACGCGGCACAGTTCGCACGCCGAACTGACCCGGAGGGCCCTGCTCGCCGGCAAGGCGGTGTTCGTGGAGAAGCCCCTGGCGCTCACCGAGGACGACCTGGCAGGCGTGCTCGCGGCGGTGGAGGAGTCCGGCAACGACCGGCTCCAGGTGGGCTTCAACCGGCGGTTCGCGCCGCTGCTCCAGGAGGCCAGGAAGCGGTTCGGCACCCGGACCGGCCCGGCGAACGTCCGCTATCTGGTCAACGCGGGCCGCCTCGCGCACGGCAGCTGGTACCTCCAACAAGGCAGTGAGGGCTCGCGGTTCGCCGGTGAGGGCGGGCACTTCATCGACACGGTGAGCTGGCTGCTCGCCGCCGATCCCGTCTCGGTGTACGCGACCGCCGCGCCCGGCAACGAGGACTTGCAGGTCGTGCTGCGCTACCCGGACGGGTCCACCGCCACCATCAGCTACGTCACCACCGGCCCGGCCTCCTTCCCCAAGGAGACGCTGGACATGGTCGCGGACGGCCGCGCGCTGCGGCTCGACGACTTCGTCCGTGCCTCGGTGTTCTCGAACGGCACGGTCGGCAGCAAGCGGTGGGTCAGTTCGCGGCTGCCCAAGGCCCGGGACAAGGGCCAGTCCGCCGAGCTGGCCGCGTTCGTCAAGGCCGTGCGGACCG
This sequence comes from Streptomyces sp. NPDC003379, assembly GCF_053589195.1. Lineage (NCBI taxonomy): Bacteria > Bacillati > Actinomycetota > Actinomycetes > Kitasatosporales > Streptomycetaceae > Streptomyces > Streptomyces sp. NPDC003379. The sequence goes on from NZ_JBSFRK010000023.1 coordinate 14,969, forward strand.
GCGGGCCGATGCCCGTGCCGCTGCCGTCCCTCATCGCCACCACGGCGGCCACGCTCGCCGTGCGGACCGGCCTGGCCGGTGGCGCGCCGGTGACGCTGACGAGCGCGCGGTGACCATGAACGCGGGCTGGTACCTGCGGCGGCTGTCCCGGATGGGGCCGCGGGAGGTCGGCGGCCGGGTGGGCGACGCGGTGCGCAGGCGGCGGTGGCGGTCGGCGCGGCCGGACTGCCCGAGCGTGACCGGCGCCCGCTTCACCGCGGTACTGCCCGCCGGGACGATCGCCGCGGTACCACCGGACGCCGCGAAACGTCTCGTCGCCCAGGCGGACCGGCTGATGGCCGGGCACGTCGAGTACTTCGGGGTGGACCGCGACGACCTGGCCGACCCGGACTGGTGGTACGACCCGAAGACCGGGCGGCGGGCTCCGTGGGGCTACGCCTTCGACGTGCCGTACCGGAACGAGGACGCGGTCGGCGACATCAAGCAGATCTGGGAGCTGTCCCGGCATCAGTACCTCACCGTGCTCGCCGCCGCCTATGCGATCACCGGGAACGAGCGGTACGCGGAACGCGTGGCCGCCCACCTGCGGTCCTGGTGGGCGGCCAACCCACCGCTGCGCGGTGTGCACTGGATCAGCGGCATCGAGCTGGGGATCCGGCTGCTGTCCTGGGTGTGGATACGCCGGCTGCTCGACGGCTGGCCGGGCGCGGCCGGTCTTTTCGAGGGCAACCCGGTGGCGCGCCGTCAGGTCTGGCACCACCAGCGCTGGCTGGCCGCCTTCCCCAGCCGGGGGTCCTCGGCGAACAACCACGTCATCGCCGAGGCCGCCGGGCAAGCCGCCGCGGCCTGCGCGTTCGGATGGTTCCCCTCCTCGGCGCGCTGGCGGGCCGACGCGCTGCGGTCGCTGGAGCGGCATCTGCGAAGCAACACCTTCGGCTCCGGTCTCAACCGCGAGCTGGCCACCGAGTACCACGGACTCGTCCTTGAGCTCGGCCTGGCCGCGGTGGCCGAGGCGGACACCGCCGGCGTGCCGGTCCCCGCGTCGATCCGGCTGGTGCTGCTGCGCATGACCGACGCGCTCGCGGCCATCGTGGACAACCGGCTGCGGCCGCCGCGCCAGGGCGACGCGGACGACGGGCACGGCCTGGTCGTGGACGGCGCGGGCACCGACCGCTGGGCCTCGCTCCTCGCCACCGGGGACGCCGTGTTCGGCCGGCTCGCCTGGTGGCCGGCGGTGACCGGTACCGATGTGCGCACCCCGCTCCTTGCCGCGCTCATCCGGCCGTACGCGGAAGAAGGAACCGCGCCGGCCGTGACCCGCCCGCCAAGCCGACCTGCCCACTTCGCCGACGCGGGCATGACCATCCTGCGCGGTCCGGGGGAGATCTGGTGCCGCTGCGACGGCGGTCCGCACGGCTTCCTGTCCATCGCCGCGCACGCCCACGCGGACGCGCTGTCCGTGGAGGTCCGGCACGACGGGGTCGACGTGCTCGCCGACCCGGGGACGTACTGCTACCACGGGCAGCCCGAGTGGCGGCGGTACTTCCGGTCGACCCTCGGCCACAACACCCTGCAACTGGACGGCGGTGACCAGTCCGTCTCCGGCGGCCCGTTCCTGTGGACCCGGCACGCCCGCAGCCGCGTCCTGGTCGCGGACACAGCCGACGGGAGCGTGACCCGCTGGAGCGCCGAGCACGACGGCTACCAGGGCTCCGTGCACCGCCGCCGGGTGGAGCTGACCGCCGCGAGCCAGGAGCTGCGCGTGATCGACGAGGTGCGTGGCCCGCGCCGGGCCGCGCGCCTGGCGTTCCACCTCGGCCCCACGATCACCGCCGACCTGGTGGGCGACCGGGCGGAGCTCACCTGGACCCGGGACGGCGAGGAACGCTCCGCGGTACTCGAACTCCCCGGGCAGCTGAGCTGGCGGGCGCATCGCGGCGAGAGTGACCCTTCCCCGAGCTCTTCGAGCAGGGGATACCCCACGCTGGGCTGGTACTCCCCCGGCTTCGGACGCAAGGAACCCACCACAGCGCTGGTCGGCACCGGCTTCGCCGACGGCGTGGAGGGGTTCACCACCGTACTCAGGTTCCACGGCTAGGAAGGGGGACGCGTGGGGATCAAGTGGCGGAACTGGGCGGTGCCGGTGGCGGCGCCGGTCCTGCTGGCGACCGGCTGTGTGAGCACGCCGGGCACCCCGGCGGCGGAGCCGACCGTCGCGCCGTCCACGTCCGCGGCCCGGACCGTGGCCCGCGTGTGCGCCAAGCCCGCGGCCGGTCCCGCGAAGGCACCGAAGGGCGCGGTGACGGTCGACCCCGCGGTGGTCGGCGACCTGGCCGCGAAGACCAAGAAGAGCCCCGCGAACACCACGTTCTGGCTCCGGCCCGGCAGGCACAGGCTCACGCCGGACCGCTACGCGCAGGTCATCCCCAAGAAGGGGAACCGCTACCTCGGCGCGCCGGGCGCGGTGCTCGACGGCCGGAAGACCAACCAGTACGCGTTCGGCGGCGGTGCCCGCGACGTCTCCATCCGCCATCTGACCGTGCAGCGTTTCGTGGCGCCGCCGGACGAGGGCGTGGTCAACCATGACTCGGCCGACGGGTGGGTGATCGAGCACGCGAAGATCCAGCACAACTCCGGTGCCGGGCTGATGGCCGGTGCCCGCCAGCGAGTCCGCGCCAGCTGCCTGCGCGGCAACGGCCAGTACGGCATGAACGCGTACAAGGCCGAGGGCCGCATCCGCGGCCTGGTGGTCGAGGGCAACGAGATCGTGGGCAACAACACCGACGACTGGGAGCGGCGGCGGAAGGGCTGCGGCTGCACCGGGGGCGTCAAGTTCTGGGCCGTCGACGGCGCCGACGTACGCGGCAACTGGGTGCACGACAACCGCGGAACCGGGTTGTGGGCGGACACCAACAACAACGACTTCCGCATCGAGGACAACGTCCTCGAGGCCAACGACGGTGCCGCGCTGATCTACGAGACCAGCTACAACGCGGTCATCCGGAAGAACACGATCCGGCGGAACAACTGGGTCGAGGGCCGCAGGTACGCCGACCGCGGTGACAGCTTCCCGTTCGCGACCGTCTACCTGTCCGAGTCCGGCGGTGAACCACGGGTCCGGGCCCGCACGGACAAGATCGAGGTCTACCGGAACGTGCTGGAGAACAACTGGTCCGGGATCACCCTGTGGGAGAACGCCGACCGGTTCTGCAACAGCCCGGCCAACACCTCGTCCGGTGACTGCACGCTGCTGGTGAAGAAGACCGACCGCTGCGCGCGGCCGGCGATCGCCACCGCGCCGCTCCACGCCGACTGCCGGTGGAAGACACAGCGGGTGGACATCCACGACAACCGCTTCGTCCTGGACAAGTCCGTCGTCAAGTGCTCGGTGAAGTGCGACCGCATGGCGGTCCTCGCCAACTACGGCACCTATCCGGACTGGTCGCCGTACAAGGGCGAGCGGGTGGCCGAGGCGATCACCCACAAGCAGCACAACCGCTGGCACGACAACGTCTACGTCGGACCGTGGAAGTTCGTCGCCCACGACCCGAGCCGGGTGCTCGACTCCGGGCAGTGGCAGGGCATGCCGTACGAGCAGGACGCGGGCAGCACCTTCGACCCACGGGCCGGTGGTTGAGATGGGCGGGGAGCTGCGGCGCGGTGGGCTGCCGGGCGGAGCGGTCACGGAGGACACGCGGTCCGGCGCCGGACCGCTCCCGGCCGGCACACCGAAGGCCGTCGGGGTCGTCTGGGGGCTGCTGATCCTCAACACGCTCGGGTCCGCCGGGGCGAAGACCATCATCCCGCTGCCCCGCTCCCTCATCCAGCTGGTCACCATGGGCGCGCTGGTCGCCGCGTTCACGCTGGCGCTCGCGGTCAATCTCCGGCTGCGCATCCGGGCGAGCGCCTTCGTGCTCCTGCTCACCCTGCTGCTCGTGCCGAGCCTCATCTCCAGCGTGCAACTGGAGTCCGGGTTCGGTGCGCTGTTCCGCTGCGCCCGGCTGGCCCTCTTCGTCGGCACGCTGTGGCTGCTCAGCCGCTGGTGGGACGGCGGGCTCGGCTTCGTCCGGCACCACATCCGGATGTACTTCGCGGTGCTCGGGTCGGTCGCCGCGGGCGCGGTCGTCTCACCGGGAGCGGCCATGCCCGAGCTGTACGGCGGACGCCTTGTCGGAGCGCTGTGGCCGCTCACCCCGCCGCAGATCGGACAGTACGCCGCGGTGATCATCGGTCTCACCGTGCTGCTCGTGCTGGGCCGCCGGACCGACAGGGCCAGTGCCGCGGTCATCGTCGTGCCCTCACTCGTCCTGCTCGCGCTGACCCATACCCGGACGGCCACGCTCGGCCTGCTCATCGGGTTGGCGCTGGCGATCGGCTCGCTCGTCCTGACCAGTGCCGCCGCCCGCCGGTTCTTCACCTGGGCGGTGCTGTGCGCCGCGGTGGCCGCGGTGGGGTTCGCCCCCGCGCTACGGGCGTGGTTCCTGCGCGGACAGAGCCAGGAGCACCTCACCAGCCTCACCGGCCGGGCGAAGGTCTGGGACGCGCTGCTTGCGGCGCCCCGGACGACCGGGGAGAAGCTGTTCGGCATGGGCCTGGGCGACAAGTCGTTCGGCGGGCTGCCGATCGACAACAGCTGGCTGGCCGTCTACCACGAGCAGGGTTGGACCGGCGTCACCCTCGTGGCGGCGATCATCACCGTCCTCGCCGGTGTCGCGCTGCTGCGGCCGCCGTCACTGGCGAGGGCCTGTGCGATCTTCCTGATCAGCTACTGCGCGATCGCGTCGTACACCGAGGCCGGTCTCGGCGACGCCTCGCCGTATCTGCTGCATCTGGCCCTGGCCGCCTCGCTCCTCGCGGCGCCCGCGGCGACCACGCCTTTCGCGGCGCCCAAAGCCCCTCAACGACATGTCCCGCGATGGGCCAGGGATCGGAAGTGACCTCAAAGATGCACGTCCTCGTGGTGCACAACCGCTACTCCTCGGCGCAGCCGAGCGGGGAGAACAACGTCGTCGACCAGGAGGTGGCGGTGCTGCGCGCGGCGGGCCACCGGGTCGAGTTGTTCGAGCGGCGCAGCGACGACATCGCCGCCCGGTCCCTGCTGAGCAAGGCCGCGGTGCCGCTGCTCGTGCCGTGGAACCCGGGGGTCCGCACGGAGCTCGCCGCCCGGCTCCGCGCCGAGCGGCCGGACGTGGTGCACGTCCACAACGTCTTCCCGCTCCTGTCGCCCGCGGTCCTCGCCGCCTGTGCCGACGCAGGCGTGCCCGCCGTCGCCACGCTGCACAACTACACCCAGGTCTGTCCGCCCGGCACGCTGCAGCGGGACGGCCAGCCGTGCACCGAGTGCGTCGGCGCGACGCCGCTGCCCGCCGTCCGGCACGGCTGCTACCGGAACTCCCGGCTCGCGACGGTGCCGCTGGCGGTCAGTCTTCTCGTCAACCGGCGGCGGTGGTGGTCCGGCGTGGAGCGGTTCTTCTGCATCTCCGCGGCGCAGCGCGACGTCCTGGTGCGGTCCGGCATGCCGGCCGAACGCCTAGCCGTGAAGCACAACTTCGTGCCGGACCCGGATGCCCGCCGCTCGGGCGCCGGCGAGCATCTGCTCTATCTCGGCCGCCTCGCGGAGGCCAAGGGCGTGCGGCTGCTCATGGCCGCGTGGGACGAGATCGCCGCGGGCGGCGGTGTGGGCGTGCCGCTCGTGATCGCCGGCGCGGGGCCGCTGGAGCGGGAGGTGACGGCCTGGGCGGCGGGCCGGGACGACGTGCGGTATGTCGGCCTGTACGACGCGGCGCAGTGCCGGCGGGCCATCGCACGGTCGGTCGCCGTGGTGGCTCCCTCGACGTGGCTCGAGGCGTTCGGCCTGGTGGTCGTGGAGGCGATGGCGGCGGGGGTCCCGGCCGTCGCCGCCGGCCACGGCGCCTTCGTCGAACTCGTCGAGGACGGGGTGGCCGGGCTGCTTCACCGGCCGGGTGAGCCCGCCTCGCTCGCGTCCTGCCTGCGCCGGATCACGGCCGAGCCCGCCCGCAACCAGGAGATGGGCCGGGCGGCCCGGCGCCGTTACGAGCGGGATTTCAGCCCGGCCGTCGGTCTGGAGCGCCTGGTGGAGGGGTACCGCACCGCGATCGCGGGTCGGACGGAATCAATGGGGGGCACTATGGGGGGCAAAACATGACACGCTGCCGACTCTGCGGCTCGGAGGCGATGGCGAGCGTCGTCGACCTCGGGGCGACGCCACCGTGTGAGAGCTTTCTCGCCGCGGACCAACTGGACCAACCGGAGCCGGCGTACCCGCTGCACCTGCGGGTGTGCACCGACTGCTGGCTCGCGCAGATCCCTCCGCTGATCACGCCGGAGGAGACGTTCAAGGAGTACGCGTACTTCTCCTCGTACTCGACCTCCTGGGTGGAGCACGCGCGCACGTTCGTCGCCGACGCCGTACAGCGGGTGGGCCTCGGCTCCGACGGCTCCGACAGCTCCGACAGCTCCGACGGCTCCGGCGCCTTCGTGGTCGAGGTCGCCAGCAACGACGGGTACTTGCTGAAGCACGTGGTGGACCGCGGGATCCGCTGCCTCGGCATCGAGCCGTCGGTGAACGTCGGCGCCGCGGCGCGCGACGCGGGCGTGCCCACGCTCACCGAGTTCCTGAGCCCGGACACCGGCGCCGCCGTCCGCGCCGAGCACGGCCCGGCGGACCTGGTCGTGGCCAACAACGTGTACGCGCACATCCCCGACGTGGTCGGGTTCACCGAGGGGCTGCGCGCCCTGGTCGCCGACGACGGCTGGGTCTCCATCGAGGTGCAGCACCTGCTGACCCTGATCGAGGAGAACCAGTACGACACGATCTACCACGAGCACTTCCAGTACTACACGGTCGCGTCGGCGGCCCGAGCCCTCGCGAGCGGCGGGCTCGCGCTCGTGGACGTCGAGTTGCTGCCCACGCACGGCGGCTCCATCCGGCTGTGGGCGCGGCCGGCCGAGGTGGCCGGCGAGCCGTCCCGGCGGGTGGCCGACGTACTGGACCAGGAGAAGGCCGCCGGGCTCCAGGAACTGTCCGGGTACACCGAGTTCTCCGCCCGGGTGGCCAAGGTGCGCCGGGACCTCCTGCGGTTCCTCGTCGAGGCGGCCGAGCGCGGCGAGACGGTCGTCGGCTACGGCGCGCCGGGCAAGGGCAACACGCTGCTCAACCACTGCGGCATCCGGCCCGACCTGCTCCCGTACACGGTCGACCGGAACCCCTACAAGCACGGCAGGTTCACCCCGGGCACCCGTATCCCGATCCTGTCGCCCGAGCGGATAGCCGCCGACCGACCGGACTACGTCCTCGTCCTGCCCTGGAACCTGCGGGCCGAGCTGGTCGAGCAGCTGTCCTTCGTGCACGCCTGGGGCGGCCGCCTGGTCTTTCCCATCCCGGAACTGAGCATTGTCGAGGCCACGTCATGAAAGAGGCCGTCATGAAAGAGGTCGCGGCATGAAGGTCGTACTGTTCTGCGGCGGTTATGGGCTGCGTATGCGCGCCGGAGCGTCCGACGACATACCCAAGCCGATGGCGATGGTCGGCCCGCGGCCGCTGATCTGGCACGTCATGCGCTACTACGCGCACTTCGGGCACACCGAGTTCATCCTGTGCCTCGGGTACGGGGCCCACCACATCAAGGACTTCTTCCTCAACTACGAGGAGACGACGTCCAACGACTTCGTGCTGCGGGGCGGGCAGACCGAGCTGCTGTCCACCGACATCGCCTCCTGGACGATCACGTTCGTACAGACCGGCATCGAGTCACCGATCGGGGAACGCCTTCGCCGGGTGCGGCACCACCTGGACGGCGACGAGATGTTCCTCGCCAACTACGCCGACGTGCTCACCGACGCCCCGCTGCCGGAGATGATCGACCGGTTCGCCCGGCGCGACGCCGGCGCGTCGATGATGGTGGTGCCGCCGCAATCGTCGTTCCACTGCGTGGAGTTGGGCGAGGACGGCCTGGTGGGAGGCATCACCGCGGTGAGCGAACTGCCGCTGTGGGAGAACGGCGGCTACTTCGTGCTCCGTCAGGAGGTCTTCGACCACATCCCGGAGAACGGGGACCTGGTCGCTGACGGATGTGCCCAACTGGCCAAGCGCGGCCGGTTGGCGGCGTACCAGCACCGCGGCTTCTGGAAGCCGACCGACACCGTCAAGGAGCGGGCCGCGCTCGACGACGCCTACACCCGGGGCGACCGCCCGTGGGCCGTGTGGGAGCGGGACGGGGCGGGGGTGGGGACCGCGTGATCCGGCTCGGGGCCGGGCGGCGCCTGGACCGGCTCGTCGCGGTGGGCGCGCACTGCGACGACATCGCCATCGGCGCCGGTGGCACGCTGCTGACGATGTGCCTCGCGCACCCGGGCATCCGCGTCGACGCGCTGGTGCTCTCCGGTGGTGGCAGCGAGCGGGAGCAGGAGGAGCAGGCCGCGCTCGCCGCCTTCTGTCCGGGCGCCGACCTGCGGCTCACCGTGCTCAAGCTGGCGGACGGCCGGCTGCCGGCGCAGTGGGACGAGGCCAAGGCCGCGGTCGAGGAGCTGCGCGAGCGGACCGAGCCGGATCTGGTCCTCGCCCCGCGCACCGATGACGCGCACCAGGATCACCGCGGCCTGGCGAAGCTGCTGACCACCGCGTTCCGCGACCACCTCGTGCTCGGCTACGAGATCGTGAAGTGGGACGGCGATCTCGGCCGTCCGGCGGCGTACCAGCCGCTGTCGCCGGAGACCGCCGAACGGAAGGTGCGGCTGCTGCAGGAGCACTACCCCTCGCAGCGGCACCGGCCCTGGTACGACCGGGAGGCCTTCCTCGGCCTCGCACGGATCCGCGGCATCGAATGCCACGCGCGCTACGCCGAGGCGTTCGCCGTCACCAAACTCACGCTCGATCTGGGCACTTCCGATCTGGGGGAATGAACCTTGCGCGTACTGCTGACCGGACATCAGGGCTATCTGGGCACCGTGATGGCCCCGGTTCTCAGCTCCGCCGGGCATGAGGTCGTCGGTCTCGACGCCGGCCTGTTCGCCGACTGCGTGCTCGGCCCGCCGCCCGCGGACCCGCCGGGGCACCGGGTGGACCTGCGCGACGTCACGGCCGAACACGTGGCCGGGGTGGACGCCGTGATCCACCTGGCCGCGCTCTCCAACGACCCGCTGGGATCGCTGGCGCCGGACCTCACCTACGACATCAACCACCACGCGTCCGTACGCCTTGCCCGGCTGGCCCGCGACGCAGGAGTGCGGCGCTTCCTGTACGCGTCGACCTGCTCGGTCTACGGCGCCGCCGGCGGCGAAGGACTGGTGGGGGAGGATGCCCCGCTGCGGCCGGTGACGCCGTACGCGGAGTCCAAGGTGCGGGTGGAGGACGATCTGCACGCGCTGGCCGACGGCGACTTCAGCCCGGTGTTCATGCGCAACGCCACCGCCTTCGGCCACTCGCCCCGGCTGCGCGCCGACATCGTGCTGAACAACCTGGTGGGCCACGCGCTCCTGTCCGGCGAGGTGCTCGTGCTCTCCGACGGCACGCCCTGGCGCCCGCTGGTGCACGCCGCCGACATCGCACGGGCCTTCGCGGCCGCGCTGACTGCGCCGCGGGAGGCGGTGCACGACCGGGCGTTCAACATCGGCAGCGAGGTCAACAACGTCACGGTCGCCGAGATCGCCGGGCAGGTCGCCGAGGCGGTGTCCGGCGCGAAGGTGCGGATCACCGGCGAGAACGGCGCCGACCCGCGGTCCTACCGGGTGGACTTCTCCCGTTTCCGCGCCGCGATTCCCGGCTTCGACTGCGAGTGGACGGTGCGGCAGGGGGCGCGCGAACTCGCCGAGGCCTACCGGAAGTACGGGCTGACCAGGGAGGACTTCGAGCGGCGCTTCACCCGCCTTGCCGTGCTGCGCGCGGCGTCCGACGCCGGTACCGTCGACGACACCCTGCGGTGGCGCCGGTGACCGCGGCCGGCGAGGAGATGCACGCGCTGGTGGAGCGGCTGTACCCGCTGTGCCGGAGCATCACCGGCGACGGCGTGCGCGCCACGCTGGAGATCGTCGACGAGTACGTTCCGCTGCGGACCCACGAGGTGCCGACCGGGACGCAGGTGCTCGACTGGACGGTGCCGCAGGAGTGGAACATCCGGGACGCGTACATCGCCGATGCCACCGGCAAGCGGGTCGTCGACTTCGGCGCGTCCAGCCTGCATGTGCTCGGCTACAGCGTGCCGGTGTCGACGACCATGCCGCTGGCCGAACTGCGCGCGCATCTGCACACCCTCCCCGACCACCCGACCTGGGTGCCGTACCGCACCAGCTACTACCAGCCGCAGTGGGGATTCTGTCTCGCCGAGGAGACCTTGGACGCGCTGCCGGACGGCGAGTACGAGGTGTGCGTCGACTCCACCCTCACCGATGGCCACCTCACGTACGCCGAGCACGTCGTCCCCGGGCAGGTCCCCGACGAGGTGATCGTCTCCTGCCACGTCTGCCACCCGTCGCTGGCCAACGACAACCTGGCCGGCATCGCGGTGGCGACGTTCCTGGCCCGGGCGCTGGCGGAGACGACGCCGTACTACACCTACCGGTTCGTCTTCGCGCCCGGCACCATCGGGGCGATCACCTGGCTGGCCCGCAACAAGGAGCGGATCGAGCGGGTCAAGCACGGGCTCGTGCTGGCCTGCGCGGGCGACCGGGGCCAACTGACGTACAAGCAGAGCAGGAGCGGCGACGCGCAGATCGACCGGGTGATGCGGCACGTCCTTGCCGCCTCCGAACGCCCGCACCACATCACCGAGTTCACTCCGTACGGCTACGACGAGCGGCAGTTCTGCTCGCCCGGATTCGACCTCGGCGTGGGCTCGCTCAGCCGGACCCCGTACGCCGGTTACCCCGAGTACCACACCTCGGCGGACAACCTGGACTTCGTCTCCCCGGAGGCGATGGAGGACACGCTCGCCGTCTGCCGCGAGGCGTTCGCCGTCCTCGACCGCGACCGGCGGTACGTGAACCTCAGCCCCTACGGCGAACCACAGCTGGGCCGACGCGGGTTGTACGACTCGCTGGGCGGCCGCAGCGACGCGAAGCAGGCCCAGATGGCCATGCTCTGGGTACTCAACCTCTCCGACGGCGAGCACGCTCTGCTGGACGTCGCCGAGCGGTCCGGGCTGCCGTTCGACACCGTCGTCGCCGCGGCCGACGCCCTGCACGGTGCCGGGCTGCTCAAGGCATGACGCCGATGACCACCGGGAGGCAGAAGACGGCCCGGCCCACCGCCAGGCGGGCCGTCGTCGGCCGGCTGTCCTGGGGCCTCGCCGACCAGGCGGCCTCCAGCATGTCCAACTTCGTGGTGGGGATCTACGTGGCACGCTCGCTGGGGCTTGCCGCGTTCGGCGTGTTCAGCCTGGCCTGGGTGACGTACGGCGTGGTGCTCAGCGTCTCCCGCGGCCTCGCCACCGACCCGCTCGTGGTGCGCTTCAGCGGTGTGCCGGACGCGTCCTGGCGCGGGGCGGTGGCCCGGTCGTCGGGTACCGCGCTCGGCGTCGGTGCCGCCATCGGCGCGGTCAGCCTGGTGGTCGGCCTCGCGCTCGGCGGCCGCGTGGGGACCGCGTTCGCCGGTCTCGGCGTCATGCTGCCGGGGCTGCTGCTGCAGGACGCCTGGCGGTACGCGTTCTTCGCCGCCGGGGCCGGGCGCAAAGCGTTCGTCAACGACCTCGTGTGGGGCGTCGCGCTCGTCCCGGCCATGGTGGTGGCGGCCCGTGTGGGCAGCGTGGCCGCGTACGTGCTCGCCTGGGGCGCGTCCGCCGCGGTGGCCGCGGTGTACGGCTGCTTCCAGTCCGGCATCCGGCCCCGGCTGACCGGAGCCCGCGAGTGGGTTCGCGAGCACCGCGACCTCGGCTACCGGTATCTGGTCGAGAACACCTGCGTCAGCGGGGCGAGCCAGCTGCGGGCGTACGGGCTCGGCGCGATCGTCGGGGTCAGCGCGGTGGGTGTCATCCGGGGCGCGGAACTCCTGCTCGGCCCGTTCCTCGCCGTGCTGATGGGTCTGTCGCTGGTCACCGTCGCGGAGGCGGCACGGGTGGTGCGGCGGGCCCCGCACCGGCTCGGCGCCTTCTGCCTCCTCCTCGGCGGCGCGCAGGCCGTCGCCGCGCTGCTCTGGGGCGGGGCGCTGCTCCTTGTGCCGGACCGGCTCGGCGAGTTCGTGCTCGGCGGCGTCTGGAGCTCCGCCTCGGAGCTCATCGTGCCGGCCGCGCTCGGCGTCGCGGGCGCCGGGCTCGGCACCGGCGCGGCGGCCGGGCTTCGCGCGCTCGGCGCGGCCCGGCGCAGCCTGCGCAGCCAGCTGTACGCGTCCGCCTGCTATGTCGGCGGCGGGCTCGGCGGGGCGGCCGTGGCCGGCACGGTCGGCTCGGCCTGGGGCGTCGCCGCCGCGACCGTCAGCGGCTCGGCCGTGTGGTGGCTGCAGCTGCGGTCCGCCCTGCGTGAGCGCCACCGCGACTCCCTTCCCGAAGTGAGGACCTCATGACCACCGCGCAACCCAGGCTGAGCATCGGCCTGCCCGTGTACAACGGCGAGGAGTACCTCGCCGAGGCGCTCGACGCCCTGCTCGGCCAGACCTACGAGGACTTCGAGCTGGTCGTCTCCGACAACGCCTCGACCGACGGGACCCAGGACATCTGCCGCCGGTACGCCGCGCGGGACTCGCGCGTCCGGTACATCCGGCTGCCCCGGAACATCGGCGCGGCACCGAACCACAACCATGTGTTCACCGAGTGCCGCGGCGAGCTGTTCAAGTGGGCGTCGCACGACGACCTGTACGCCCGGGACCTGCTGCGGCGCTGCGTATCGGCCCTTGACGAGCGGCCGGACGTGGTCCTCGCGCACTCCGGCCAGGCGGTCATCGACGGCGAAGGCCAGGTGAAGGTCCCGTACGAGTACGGGCTCGCCACCGACTCGCCGCACGCGCCGGAGCGCTTCCGCAGTCTGCTGTTCGAGCCCGGTGGCGACGACTTCTACGGCGTCATGCGGGCCGACGTGCTGCGCCGGGTGAAGCCGCACGACAGCTACCACCACGCGGACCGCACGTTCGTCGCCGAGATCGTCCTGCACGGGCCCTTCCACCAGGTGCCGGAGCTGCTGTACTTCCGCCGCGACCACCCCACCCGCGCCGAGCGCGCGAACCCGGGCAAGCGCTCCCGGTGCGTCAACCTGGACCCGCGCCGGGCAGGCCCGCTGCACCCGACGCCCCGGCTGCTCGCCGAGTACGTCTGGGGCTTCGTCGCGGCGATCCGGCGGGCACCGCTGTCCACGGCCGACCGGCGCGCGTGCTACCGCCACCTGGCCGCGTGGATGGCCAGCCGGGTCCGGCCGGGCGCCGGTGAGCGGGTCGAGGACCGCGCCCCGGCCGACCCGGCCGAGCTGACGGTCTCCGTCGACGCCCTCGTGGCCGGGCGTGAAGGCCGTGCAGGTCGTGCAGGTCATACAGGGGGGCAGGCGTGAACGCTGCCCACGTCGGGGTGTTCGGGCTGCTCGGCTCCGGCAACCTCGGCAACGACGGGTCCCTTGAGGCCGTGCTCGGGTACCTCCGCGCCGAGCACCCGGAGGCGGTCGTGGACGCGCTGTGCGGCGGGCCCGAGGTCGTCGCGGCCCGGTACCGGATCCCCGCGACGCGGCTGCACTGGTACCGCGGGGAGTACCGGACCGCGTCACGGGCGGGCGCGATCGCGGGCAAGGGTCTGGGCAAACTCGTCGACGCCTTCCGCACCGCCGCCTGGGTGCGCCGGCACGACGTGGTGATCGTGCCGGGCATGGGCGTCCTGGAGGCCACGCTGCCGCTGCGGCCGTGGGGCTTCCCGTACTCGCTGTTCCTGCTCTGCGCGAGCGGCCGGCTGTTCGGCACCCGGGTCGCGCTGGTCGGTGTCGGCGCCGCCGCGATCGGCAACCGGCCGACCCGGGCCCTGGTGCGCTGGTCGGCGCGGCTTGCCGCGTACCGGTCGTACCGGGACTCCCTGTCCCGCGACGCGATGAGGGCGATGGGCGTGGACACCGCGCGCGACGAGGTCTACCCGGACCTCGCGTTCGCCCTGCCCGCACCTGCTGCCGCCGCGTCCCCTGGCACGGTCTGCGTCGGTGTCATGGACTTCCACGGCGGCGACGACGACCGCGCCCGGGCCGAGGAGATCCACCGGCGCTACCTCGACGGGACGATCCGTTTCGTCCGCGCGCTGGTCGAGGACGGCAGGCCGGTCCGGCTGCTCACCGGCGACGACTGCGACGCGCCGGTGGTCGCCGCGATCCTCGACGCGGTGGACTCACCGCTGGTCACCGCCGCCGAGGCCGCCTCCCTCGCCGACCTGATGAAGGAGATGGCCGCTGCCGACACCGTGGTGGCGACCCGGTACCACAACCTGATCTGTGCGCTGAAGGTCGGCACGCCGACGCTCGCCGTCAGCTATGCGGCGAAGAGCGACGCGCTCATGGACCGCATGGGCCTCGGCGCGTACTGCCATCCGGCCCGCGAGGTCGACGCCGACCGGCTGCTCGAACAGTTCCGGGCCCTGGAAAAACGCGCGGCGGAGCTGCGCCGGACCCTCACCGAACGCAACGAGGCCGCCGCCCGGCATCTCGCCCGCCAGTTCGCCGCGTTGACCACGGCCCTGTTCCCGTCGACCGCCCCGCAGGAGAGCCGATGAAAGCCACCGAAGTCCCGGCGATCGCCGGGGCATACTTGTTCGAGCCGACGCCGTACGCCGACGAGCGCGGTTTCTTCTGCCGCACCTTCGACGCCGACGTGGTCCGCTCGGTGGGCCTCGACCCGGACTCCTTCGTCCAGGACAGCCTGTCCCGCTCGGTCCGGGGCGTGCTGCGCGGCCTGCACCTGCGCTCCGGGGCCGGCGAGGCCAAGCTGGTGCGGTGCTCGTACGGGGAGATCTTCGACGTCGTCGTGGATCTGCGGACGGACTCCCCGACGTACCGCAACCGCGCCTTCTTCGAGCTGTCCGGCGAGACGCAGACGACCCTGTACATCCCGGCGGGGTGCGCGCACGGCTTCCAGGCGCTGACCGGAACCGCTGACATCTCGTACCGGATCGACCGCCCGCACGATCCGGCCGAGGACGTGACGATCGCCTTCGACGACCCGGAACTGGCCATCCCCTGGCCGCTGCCGGTCACATCGATGTCCCGACGGGACCGGGAGGCGCCCGGCCTCGCCGAAGCCCTGAAGCAGAGAGAGAGCTGAAGTCGGCGTGGACACTGAGGAGTTCCTCCTGCCCCGGTCGCGGCTGGCCAACGAGCGGCTGCACGCCATGATCCCCGGGGGCGCGCACACCTACGCCAAGGGCGACGACCAGTACCCCGAGGACCTGGCCCCGGTCATCAGCCACGGCCGCGGCGCCCACGTGTGGGACATCGACGGCAACCGCTACATCGAGTACGGCTCCGGTCTGCGGTCGGTCAGCCTCGGCCACGCCCACCCACGCGTGATCGAGGCGGTGCGGCGGCAACTCGACCGCGGCTCCAACTTCGTCCGGCCGTCCATCGTGGAGGTCGACGCCGCGGAACGCTTCCTGGCCACCGTGCCGACCGCCGAGATGGTGAAGTTCGCGAAGAACGGCTCCGACGTCACCACCGCCGCGGTGCGCCTCGCCCGCGCCGTCACCGGGCGCCCGAGGGTGGCGATCTGCGGCGACCATCCGTTCTTCTCCGTCGACGACTGGTTCATCGGCACCACGCCGATGTCCGCCGGCATCCCGGCGGCGACCACCGAACTCACCGTGTCGTTCCCTTACGGGGACCTGGCCGCCACGGAGGAGCTGCTCACCCGGTACCAGGACGAGGTCGCCTGCCTGATCCTCGAACCCGCCACCCACACCGAGCCCCCGCCCGGATACCTCATGGGCCTGCGCGAGCTGGCCGACCGGCACGGCTGCGTACTGGTCTTCGATGAGATGATCACCGGCTTGCGCTGGTCCGAGGCGGGCGCCCAGGGCCTGTACGGCGTCGTCCCCGACCTCTCCACGTTCGGCAAGGCGCTGGGCAACGGGTTCGCCGTCTCCGCGCTGGCCGGGCGCCGCGAGCTGATGGAGCGGGGCGGGCTGCGCCACTCCGGCGACCGGGTGTTCCTGCTGTCCACCACACACGGCGCGGAAACGCACTCGCTGGCGGCCGCGATGGCCGTGCAGACCACCTACGTCGAGGAGGGCATCACCGCGCGGCTGCACGCCCTCGGCGAGCGGTTGGCCGCCGGTGTCCGCTCCGCCGCGGCGAGCATGGGCGTCGGCGACCACATCGTCGTCCGGGGCCGGGCCAGCAACCTGGTCTTCGCCACCCTCGACGAGAACGGGCAGCCGTCGCAGCGGTACCGCACCCTGTTCCTGCGCCGGCTCCTCGCGGGCGGGGTGCTCGCCCCGTCGTTCGTGGTGAGCAGCGCGCTCGACGACGCCGACATCGACCGCACCGTCGACGTGGTGGCCCAGGCATGTGCGGTGTACCGGAAGGCGCTGGACGCCGCTGACCCCACCCCCTGGCTGGCCGGGCGACCGGTGAAACCCGCGTTCCGCCGCCTGGCGTGACGTGAGTTGACGTGGTGTCAGCGGTGCTGCGGCCGACGGGCCTCTGCCATCCGGTCGACCAGCCACGCCGTCGCCGGAACCACCGCCAGCGCGGTGCACCAGCCGCCGAGGACGTCGGTCGGGTAGTGCGCGCCCAGCGCGACCTGCGCCCAGCCCATGGCGGCACCGGCGACCAGCGCCGCGGCGAGCACGAGTAACGCTCCGGCCGTCCTGCCGAGGCCGAGCCGGCCGGTCGCGAGCAGCGCCACGATGAGGGCGAGCGCGGTGAGGAAAGCGGTGTGCCCGCTCGGGTACGACAGGTTGCCGTCGCCGTGGATGGTGCGCCCCACCAGGGACTTGAGCAGCGTCGTCGTCCCCACGGTCAGGCCGGCCCCGGCGACGACGAGCACCACCGCGCGAGGATGCCGAAGCAGCAGGCAGCCCGTCACTGCGGCCACGACCAGCATCGCCGCTCCCGCGGGCTCCGCCAGGAAGTCCGTGGCCAGAGCGGCGTTCCGCCACGGCGGCCGCACACTGTCCGCCGTCGGCCGGATGATCCACCTGTCCGCCCTGCCGGGCTCGCTGTGACCGGCGTACAGGACCCCGAGCGCGACGACCATGAGCGTGGCGAGGGCCGCGACCGGCCCGAGCCACGCGCGTAGCGGTGGGGGCAGCACCGCGGGCGCCGGCCTGCCGGTCACACTCCCACCGCGCCCGGTCGGCCTGCGGTAACTGATGCGATGCACCTCCCCGTACCCCCGTACCCTCCCCCACCGTCGGGGCTGCTCAGGGTAGTTGGCTTCAGGGACGCCGGGAAACGGGATGCGGCGGGGGCACCCCACGGGTGCGCGGTCGCACCCCCGCACGGCCGCCGTGCGGCCGCCGCGCACCCGGTTCGTCAGCATCGGTGGTTTGTGCGCGGCATCGGATCGGTGTGCGGCGCCAAGGGTATGCAGGAAGCCATCACCACGTGTGTCGCCGAGGCACCACGTGTGCCGCCGAGGAGCGTGGAAGGATGCCGTGCCCGTCTGACCTGCCCTATCCGGACCCCGAGCCTTATCCGGACCCCGAGGAAACCGTTCGGCCCTTTCCGTCTCCTCCGCCAGGCAGCATGGGCCCGCCCGCGGAGTACCGGCTTCTGCGCCAGGGATGTCCGGTCGCCAGGGTCAGGACGCCCTTCGGCGCCCCGGCGTGGTTCGTGACCCGATACGAGGACGTGCGCGACCTGCTGGCGGACAGCCGGTTCATCCGGCCGACCATCGAGGACCAGCCCGCGACCGCGGACGCGACGGGCGCTCCCGGCCTCGTCACCATGATGGAGCTGGAGGGCCCGCAGCACACGGCCCTGCGGCAAGCCCTGGCCACTTCGCTCAGCGTCCGCTCCGTGCGGTGGACGCGGCCGGCCGTACGCGCCACCGCCGACCGGTTGCTGGCGGACCTCGCCGCCTCGGGGCCGCCCGGCGACCTGGTGGGCGGCTTCTGCGAGCCCTTCCCTCTGCTGGTGATGTGCGATCTCGTGGGCATCCCCTTCGAGGACCGCGACTTCTTCCTCCCCTTGGCGGACGACGCCCTCGGCGCACTGGTCACTCTCGAAGAGGGCCGCCGGGCCGCCCCCTTGCTGCGCGCCTACATGACGGACCTGCTGGGGCGCCTTCGG
This sequence comes from Streptomyces sp. NPDC003379, assembly GCF_053589195.1. Lineage (NCBI taxonomy): Bacteria > Bacillati > Actinomycetota > Actinomycetes > Kitasatosporales > Streptomycetaceae > Streptomyces > Streptomyces sp. NPDC003379. Next base: position 33,164 of record NZ_JBSFRK010000023.1, read on the forward strand.
CGCGGGCGCGCCCCCGGCCACGGGATTCTCTCCCAGCTGCTCCGCGCCCAGGACAACGGGGAGTTGGAGGAGGAGAGCGTCCTGGCCTTCGGCCTGTCGATGCTCGTCGCCGGCTACCGCACCACAACGATGTTCCTCGCCAACGCCGCGCTGACCCTCCTGGCCGAACCGGACCGTTACACGCGGCTCCTGCGCGACCGGTCGGCCCTGCCCGTCGCGGTCGAGGAGCTGCTGCGCTTCCTCCCCGTACAGAACGGTGTCGTCGTCCTCCAGGCCACGGAGGACGTCACCCTCCACGGACGCACCATCCGCGCCGGAGAGGCCGTGCTGCCGGTGCTGGCCGCGGCCAACCGGGACGAGCACGTCTTCGCGGAGCCGGACCGGTTGCTCCTGGACCGCGCCGACAACCCGCACCTGGCGTTCGGCCGGGGCCCGCACAACTGCGTCGCCGCGCACCTCGCCCGCACCCAGATGAGCGTCGCTCTGGAAGCACTGCTCGACCACTTCCCCGGCCTGCACCTGACCGGACAGCCCCCCACGTGGGACGACGACTCGCCCATCAGGTCACCGCTCAGCCTGCCGGTGGCCTGGTGACCGCCCAGAGAGAAGGTCTCCATGACGAGTACGCGTACCGAACAGTTCGATGTCGCCGTGGTCGGCGGCGGCCCCGGAGGTTCCACGGCCGCCGCACTGATCGCCAAGGCGGGACACGACGTACTGCTCCTCGAACGCGAGCACTTCCCGCGCTACCAGATCGGGGAATCCCTCCTGCCGGCGACCGTGCACGGCATCGGCCGCCTGCTCGGAGTGGAGGACGCGCTCCACGCGGCGGGCTTCGTCCGCAAGCACGGGGGAACGTTCCGTTGGGGAAAGGCGCCGGAACCGTGGACGTTCTCCTTCGCGGAATCGCCCGGCCTCGGTTCCGAGAAGGGGTACGCCTACCAGGTCGAGCGCACCAAGTTCGACGCGCTGCTGCTCGACCACGCCCGCCACGTCGGAGCGCAGGTTCGGGAAGGCTGCACCGTGCGCCGTCTCGGCCGCGACGAGAACGGCCGCGTCGACGGCCTGACCTACCGGACGCCGGACGGCCAGGACCGGCACATCCGTGCCCGCTGGGTCGTCGACGCCTCCGGCAACACCGGACGGCTCCACGCCGCGGCCGGCGGCGAGCGGGTGTTCTCCCCTCTCTTCCGCAACGTCGCGGTGTTCGGCTACTTCGAAGGCGGCCGCCGGCTGCCACCACCGAACCGGGGGAACATCCTGTGCGCCGCCTTCGACGCCGGATGGCTCTGGTACATCCCCCTCAGCGACCGGCTCACCAGCGTCGGCGCCGTCATCCGCCGCGAGCACGCCGCCCGGGTCCAGGGGGACCCCGAACAGGGCCTGGCCCGGCTGGTCGCCCAGTGCCCGCCCGTACGGGACATGCTGGTCGACGCCCGGCGCGTCACGGAGGGAACGTACGGAAAGGTGCGCGTCCGCAAGGACTACTCCTACTGCAACACCCGGTTCTGGGCGCCCGGAGTGGCGCTCGTCGGTGACGCCGGGTGCTTCATCGACCCCGTCTTCTCCTCCGGGGTCCACCTGGCGACCTACTCGGCCATGCTGGCGGCCCGGTCGGTCAACAGCGTGCTCGGTGACGGGATGGACGAGCGGCGCGCCTTCGAGGAATTCGAGAGCCGCTACCGGCGTGAGTACTCCGTCTTCCATGACTTCCTCGCCGCCTTCTACAACATGGAGGCCGAAAAGGACGGCTACTTCTGGCAGGCCCACAAGGTGACCGGGGGTCAGGCGGACGCCACGGTCTCGTTCGTCAACCTGGTGGGAGGCGTGGCGTCGAAGGACCGCGTGCTCATCGACTCCGAGGCCTTCGCCGACCGCCTCGGGACGGCTGCCCGCGTGCTCGACGCGACGGCCCACGACTACCAGGCGAACCCCGACGGTGACCCGTGGGACGAATGCCCCATGCTGGCCGACGCCTTCACCGAGAGCGACTTGCTCGCCGAGCGGGGAGTCGCGGGAGGCGACTTCGCGGAGAGCGGTCCGCTGCGTCCGGGCGGCCTGGTGGCCACCGCTGACGGGATCCACTGGGCGGAGCCCGGCGCGTAGACGCGGGGAGTCTTCCTTCGGATGCGGGCGTCTTCCTCGGATGCGGGCGTCTTCCGTGAGCCGACGGCTCTCCCTATCCTCGATGCAGGCGGCACGCGTCGTGAGATGGGTGGCATATGGGACGAGCCCGGCCGGTCTTGCTGCTCGCGCTCGCTCTGCTCCTCTCGGCTCTGGGTGTGACGGCCGTTCACTGGGTCTTCCTCCCTCCTTTCGTGGTCCGGGTCCTGGCCGACGCCCTCGTGGGGCTCTGTTGGCTGAGCGCCGCCCCGTTTCTCTTCCTGCGGGCGCTCCGGCGGTCCGACGAGAGGCCGCATGAGCCCCGCTCACCCTCCGATCCCACCGAGAATCAAGCCGCTGTCCAGTTCCGGACCGACTCGGACGCCATCGCCAGGTCCCGCTGGCGCTCCAAGGGCCGGCCGTGACATCCGAACACAGGAGCTCAATGGTGTCCGTGTCCGCAGTACGCATCAGCTCGGCCGTCATGACCCACCCTGTACGCAAGGACCAGGCGGAGGAGCTGGCCGACCGCCTGGGGCTCGGAGGGCTGGCCCTGGACCCGGATCCGGACGGCACGCCGTCGGCGCTGCGGACGGCACTGGTGGCGTGGGCGGCGGCCGAGTCCGGGGCGACCCACCATCTGGTGGTGCAGGACGATGTCGCCGCGCCACCCGGACTGCTGGACCTCGTCGCCCGCTGCGTGGCCCGGTTCCCCCGCGAGGCCCTGGTGTTCTACACCAACTGGCACGCACGCAACGGCGCCGCGTCACGGCTCGCCGCGCTGGCCGGAGCCGCCTGGGTGCGCGCCGTCCCGGAAGAGTTCACTCCGTCCCTGGCCATCTGTCTGCCGACGGACGAAGCCGCGGAGTTCCGCGCGTTCGCCCGGGACAGCTCGGAGCGCCACGACGACGAGATGCTGTCCGTCTTCTTCCGCGCTCGGAGCCGGATGGGTCTGCTCGCGGTCCCCAACGTGGTGGAGCACATCGGTACCAGCAGCATCAACGGACACGCGGCACAAGGCATACGACTCGCCGCCTGCCCTATGGACGCCGCCGGCGCCGAGGGGATGCTGCGCGGCGGGTGGGTCCTGGAGGAGCCGGGTCTGCTGCCTTACATGCGGTACGGCGAGGGCTATCTGCGGCCGGCCTGTCAGGAGGCCGCGGCGGACGGCCGACGCGAACACGTACGGTGGCATGACGCGTTGCCCGTGACCGGGCTGACGGAAGAGCGCGTCCGGGACGTGGTCGGCGAAGAGATGCCGTCCGATCTGACCGCCGGTGTGTCCCGGCTCTTCGGTGCCCTCTTCGCGGAGGAGCTGTGGACCCACTGTCTGCTCCTCGGCCGCCAGGCAGCGGACGCCGCTCGTCGGCACGCGCCCCCGGGCGGCGCGGACACCGCGGCCCTCACCAGGCTGAGGCAGGCCGCCGTGTCCACCGTCGGGCCCGCCGGTCTGCCCGCCGAACGCCGCCCCGAGGCCGGGCCGGCGCAGAGGCGGCTGATGGCGGAGTTCGCCTGGACCGCTATCCGGTGCGGGGAACGGCTCCTGGACGACCGACGTCCTGAATGACCTCGTGGGCGACCCCACGAGTGACGTCGTGGGTGATCCACACGCCCGGCTCCCAGTAAGTGCCCAGATCCCGCCCGCGGTCGATGCTCAGGGTGGCGAGGCCACCGGGGAAGACGTACTCACCGTCGCCCGGGAGCGGCAGCCCCGTCCAGCTCTCCCACTCGCCGACCGTCCCGGTGATCCGCGACGAGCGCGCGGAGGCAGCGGCGACGGCGCCCCCGGCACCGACCTGCGTACGGATCCACGGGTCGAAGGGCGAGCCGTCGTCGCGGGTCCAGGCGGCGTAGCGCTCGATCGGTATGAGCGGGTACCGCTCCTTCCAGGTGGGCCGGACCGGCACGATCACCGTGCCGAGCGCCGCGGCGCGCGCGGTCGCCGCCATCTGGTCCAGGAGCACCTTCGACAGCCCCTTGCCCTGGTGGGCCGCCGCGACCTCGATTCCCAGGGCGCACAGCACGTCCGGGTCGCGCCCGGCGTCGCGTTCCTCGAAGGCCAGCGCGATGGAGTGGTCGAGACCGGGTCCGAGCCCTTCTGCCGTGCCGTCCCAGGTACGGGGCAGGGAGCGGCCCGCGCCGACGATCTCGTCGCTCCCGTCGTCGTACAGGACGAACTGGTAGTCGCCGAAGTCCTCGAACAGGCGGTTCCAGTAGTCGCCGTTGATGTCGCCGTGAAGGTTGTACTCCGGTACGACTCCGGCGAACTGTTCAGGGATGCGGTCCCACAGTTCCGGTCGTTCCGAGTGACGCACCACAACGAGGGGCATGGGGGCCGGGCTCCTCTCCTCAGGTCTCTTCCGGTGGTGCGGGCTCAGGCCGGGACGGCCGCTTCCCAGACGATGACCAAGGGGATGCCGTCCCAGGCGGCGCGGGCCGCGTCGGCGATGTACTCCTCGTAACCACCAGGGGCGAGCCGTCCGTTGAAGAGGGGCTCGTCACAGCCGAGCACGGTGAGGCCGGACCGCCTGAAGGCCGCCAGGTAGCGGCTGGGCAGATGGACGTGATTGCGGACGAACGCCAGGCGCTCGGGTCCGTGGACGAACAGACACTGTCCCTGGAGCGAGATGACGAAGGGGTGCATGTCGGAGATGACGATCCGCCCGCCCGGCCGGACGACCCGCGCCAGTTCGGAGATGCCCGCGGAGAGGTCCGGCAGGTGCGTCATCGCCAGTGAGCACACGGCGAGATCGACGGAGTCGTCGTCGAGGGGGAGGTTCTCCAGATGCCCGACGCGGTACTCGGCGTCGGGCGCGTGGCCGCGGGCCTTCTCCAGCATCTGTGGCGACTGGTCCACCCCGATGGTGCGGTAGCCGCGCGAGGTCAGGGCCAGCGTCTGCCGGCCGGTGCCGCAGGCGGCGTCGAGCGCGGTGCCGCCCGCCCCGCCTGCCCGGCCCCGGTCGAGGAGGGCGTGCACCACCGGCTCCTCCACCTCGATGTAGGAGCTGGGAAGGGAGTCGTAGACGGCGGACCAGGCCGCGTAACCGTCCGCCGCGTCCAGCTCCCCGACGGCCGCCCCGCCGTCCGGCAGCGGCGCGTCGCCGACGGCGAACCGGCGGATGTCCTCGACCCGTTCCCGCAGGAACTTCTCGTCCCCGTCGATGGCGTGGCGCAGCAGCGCCAGACCCTCAATTCCCAGAACCAGCTCCCGTACGCGGAATTCACCGCTCATTCGGCTGCCCCTCACTGATCAGTGGAAGGTTCTGCGTCGGCTTCCGCACTACCCCACCGGCGGATAACAGAGTCGACCGGCCGGGTCTTGTGTCCAGAAGGGGCCCAGGAGTGGCCGGTTCGCGCCGTGCCGTTGTCGAATCATCGGCGGCCGCCTAATATGACGGGCCGACGCGATCCAGGGGGCAGTGTGATAGAAGGCTACGTCGGCCGCGAAAGCGTCACCGCAGGCGATTGCCTGTTCCTCCACGTCTCGACGGACGCCCCTCTTTTCCGGGTGCGTTTTTACCGGCTCGGAAAGGAGCTGGACTTCGTCGGAGAATCGGCGTGGAAGCCTGGAACGCTTCATTCACCTCCGGCCCACCCCGATGGGCATCCCGGGAGGGCCTCCCCCGCCGTCGACTGGGAGTGGCCCGCTGTCTCCTTCCCCATCCCGGGTGATTGGAATACGGGCATCCACCTCGTCCAGTTCATCGAGGGAGAGTCGGGCGGGGAGGAGTACGCGGAATGCGCGCCTCGCTTGGATTCCGACAGCATCGAGGGGTTCGAGCGGGAATTCTTCGTGGTCCGGCCGCGGTATCCGGGCCGACGCTCACGCATCCTCTACAAGAAATCCACCTTCACCCGGCACGCGTACAACAGGTCGGACCGGCGGGGCGAGGAGCGGGCCGCCAGCCTCTACGACAATCCGGTGTACCAGCGGGGCGGCGACGGCGCACCACGCGGCCACAAGATCAGCCTGCACCGGCCGGGCGGCGTCATCGACCTCGCGTACTGGGACGCCCCCTTCATCTCATGGCTCGAACGCAACGACTACGCCGTCGAATACTGCACAGACCTCGACCTGCATGAAGATCCCGATTTCCTTGCGCCCTACGATCTGCTGCTCAGCGTCGGACACGACGAATACTGGAGCGCGGCGATGCGCGCCCACGTGGAGCAGTTCGTACGCGACCGGGGAAACGTCGCCTTCCTGAGCGCCAACACCTGCTGGTGGCGCGTCCACCCGACCGACGGAAACACCGCCTTCGTGTCGGACACCGACCACCATGTGGGCGACGTGTATCCCCATCTGCCCGCAACCGACCTTTGGTGGCGTCCTGACCCCGAAGGTGTCGGAGAGCCGGAGAACGGGCTCACCGGAGTCAGCTTCCGCAACGGTGGGATGTGGCCGAGCAGCGAATGGCCGGGAGACCGGCCCCGCGCCGGATACACCGTGCAGCATGCCGATCACTGGATCTATGAGGGCACCGGGCTGCGCGACGGCTCCGACGGGGGGATTCCCGACGCGCTCGGTGCCGGAACTCCCCTCATCGGTTACGAGTGCGACGGTGCCGCGTTCGCCTACGACAGCGACGGAATCGCGTGGGCGACGGGAATCGACGGAACGCCGGAATCCTTCCTTATTCTCGGCATCCATGTCCTCGACCCCGTCCACGAGGATTTTCACCATTTCAAGTGGGGGCACTGGAACGGCGCGGTGCGCGAGCCCGCGATCACGAGTCCGCGCGCCGCCACCATGGGCCTGTACACCGCGGGTGGCACGGTGTTCACCGCCGGCACCACCGACTGGCCCGTCGTCTGCGGCCGGGAACAGGACCCGGGAGTCGTACGCGTCACCCGCAACCTGCTGGACCGGCTGACGCACCGGTCACCAGCGGAGCGGTGAGCTCCCGCAGGCCGGTGATCCGCGCCGCCCCCGGCGGGAGGGGCGGCGCCACGCCTTCCACCGCGCGGTCCGGCCGCCACAGATGCACGGCGCGCATGCCCGCGGCCAGCGGGCCCTCCACATCGGGCCCCCAGATGTCACCGACGAACAGGGCCTGCTCCGACCGCAGGCCACAGCGGTCGAGCACCGCCCGGTAGGCCAGCGGGTGCGGCTTGCGCGCCCCCGCCTGCGCCGAGCTGACCACCACATCGACCAGCCCGGCCAGGCCCACCTCGTCGAGGCACCGGTCGAGATCCCAGAACCAGTTGGAGCAGACGGCGACCAGCAATCCCCGCTCACGCAGATCAGCCAGCACGTCGGGCACATCGTCGAAGAGCGCGAGCCGGATGTCTTTCATCGCCCGGTCCAACTCCGCTACCAGCCCGGCCAGTTCACGCTCGGGCACCCCGCAGGCGCGCGCCCTGCGTCGGAGCCGCTCCCGCTCCCAGGCCGTGTACGCCTCCTCGCTGACGGAGTGAGCCGTGTGCTCCTCGCCCTCGCGCGGCCCCACCGACCACTGGTCGCCCCAGCGGTCGCCCTGCTCCGTCAGACCTCTGCGGGCGAAGATCGCCCGGTGGCTGGGCGGCAGCGGCGGGACCATCCGCACGAGAGTGCCGTAGAAGTCGAAGATCACTGCCCGGACCACGTCGTTCAGAACCGTCCGTACCGGCGGGGGAAGTAGTCCTCCAGCGTCCCCTCGCGCTCGATGTCGACCGTCGAGCAGTGCAGGCCACCGCCGAACGGGCCCACCGCGCGGAACGGCACCGGGACGATCTCGAACCCGTACGACGAGAGCTGGTCGGCCAGGCGCACCTCGTTCTCCTCGACGCACAGGGTGTCGTGGTCGAGGTTGAGCATGTTCGCCGCCAGCCAGGGGCTGCAGAAGGAGAGCTTCGGCGGGTGGTCCCAGCTGGCCGGCTGGACCGCTTCGACGACCTCCCAGTCGTTGAGCTTGAAGAACTCCATCAGTTCGGCGTCGGCGAGCCGCTCACCGCAGTGCAGGACGAGACCGGGGCGCAGCGGCACCCAGGTGGAGTCGATGTGCAGCGGATGGGTGTTGGTCGAGGTCACCGCGTGCACCCGGTGGTCGGGGAAGTGCCGCGTCAGCCAGTCGTATCCGCCGCGGTTGGTGACGAACGACAGCTGGACGAACAGGTCCTTGCCGAAGCGCGCCACGTCGGCGGCGTCGAACAGCGGCTCGGCCTCGGTGAGCACCAGGTCGTAGTCGCGCACTCGCGCGAGCTGTTCCTCGGTCGTCAGTTCGTTGAACACGTCCCAGAAGCCGGGCTTGTAGGAGGCGTCCGTCAGCCGCGGTTTGGGCGCCGCCTCCCAGCGCATCCTCGCGTCACCGTCGAACAGCCGTTGCAGCACCGGCCGGTAGCAGAGGTACTCGAACCAGCGGCTGCGGTACGACATGGTCGCTTCCAGGACCTCGTTGCCCACGGTCAGCAGGAGGTCCCTGGGAGGCATGCAGCCGAACATCGAGTCGTGCGTCCACTCGGGCGTCGACACGGCCTGCGTGAAGTCGAGGGGCGTCGGGCGGTCCACGCGGATGCCCCGCCGTTCCAGCAGCGCGGCGAAGTCGTCGAGCTGTTCGTCGGCTTCGGCCACCATGTCCGGCGGCATGGGCCCGTACGTGCCGAGGGGGAAACCGTCGTCCGGGTAGTCGCGTCGTACCGCGTGCTCGGGTGCCTGCACCACGGTGCCTTCGGCCCGCCCGACGATGACATGCCGAAGCGGGTCCCAGCCGTTCCAGGAGTTGACCCGTAAGGGCCGGGTGCCGGAATCGGTGGAAGTCGTCCTCTGCTCGGTCACGTACTCACCCTTCGATGGGGGGCATGAGCGTAGGAGCAAAAGGTGGGGCAGCGGACCGTCACCGTCAAGAGCCGCTTTGTCACACGCCGCTCCCTTTGACTCAAAGCGGCTGCCCCTCTGGCGGCTGCCGGTGTCTTCAAGCCGAAACAGGGAGGCGCCGTGCAGAAGCCCCGTGCGGTCGGGTAGTTACTGACTCTCCCGACGACCGCCACGGAGGAAACCATGGCACTGCGACGGCTCCGCTGGCCCATGTTGCTCGGCAGTCTCCTGCTGCTCGCCCAGGCGGGGTGTACGTCCGGTGGCCGGGACGCGCGTGGCGAGGGAGAGCTGACGGTGTGGCTCACGGTCGACGCCCGGGAGAGCTGGCCGGAGCTGGTGGCCTCGGCCAACGCCCGCTTCGCCGAGAAGCACCCCGGAACCGAGGTGAAGGTCCAGTACCAGCAGTGGACCAGCAAGAACCAGAAGCTCGACGCCGTGCTCGCCGGCCGGGACGTCCCCGACGTGGTGGAGATGGGCAACAGCGAGACCACCAACTACATCGTCAACGGCGCCTTCGCCCCGCTCGACCCGAAGCGGTTCGACCGGTCACGGCAGTGGCTCGGCGCGCTGGCGGACGCGTGCCGGATGGACGGCAAGACCTACTGCGTGCCGTACTACGCGGGCGCCCGCGTGGGCATCTACCGGACCGACTACTTCAAGCGGGCCGGCGTCAGCCGGGCGCCCCGCACCTACCCCGAGCTGACCGCGGCCCTCGACGACCTGAAGAAGGAGTACGGGAAGGACCGCAACTTCTCCGCCTTCTACATGCCCGGCCGGTACTGGTACGCGGCCATGGCGTTCGTGAAGGACGCGGGCGGCGAGATGGCCGTCGAGAGCGACGGCCGCTGGCGGGGCGCCCTGTCCACGCCCCGGTCCGTCGCAGGACTGACCGCCTGGCACAAGCTGCTCGACACCTATTACGTCGGCGACCGCGCCAAGGACAACGGCGACCAGCCGGCCGTCGTGGGACAGGGGCGCGTGGGCGTCTTCTACGGCAACACCTGGGAGGCCGGGGCCGCCGCCGACAGCCGCTCCGGCGGGGACCCTGCGCTGCGCGGCCGGTTCGCCACGTTCCCCTTCCCCGGCCCGTCCGGGAAGCTGCTGCCTCCCTTCCTCGGCGGGTCGACCCTGGCCGTCCCGGTGAAGTCCGGGAACCAGAAACTGGCCGCGGAGTGGATCCGCGTCTTCACCGACCGCACCTCACAGCGCCGGCTGATCGCCGCCGACACGCTTCCCAACAACACCGTCCAGCTGCGTGATGTCGCGTCCGGCGGCATCAACGGCCCCGCCGCGCGGGCCGCCGAGCGGGGGTGGGTGACGCCCCTGGCACCCGGATGGACCGCTGTGGAGAAGTCGAACATCCTCCCGGAGATGCTGGAGACCATCGCCACCGGCAAGAAGTCGGTACGGGCCGCCGCCCTGGAGGCGGACCGCAGGATCGACGCCGTGATCAATGAGCACTGAGGCGACGAAGCCGCCGCCGGCCCGGCAGGCACCGGCCCCGGAGCCCCGCGGTGCGCGCCCGGCCGGACACCGCGGACGGCGGGCACCCGGCGGGCGCCACCGTCTGATGCCCTATCTGCTGATCGCCCCGACCGTGCTCTCCCTGGTCGTCGTGCTCGGCTATCCGCTGGTCGACATGGTCCTGCTGTCGTTCCAGGACATGACGCGCAAGGAACTGTTCAGCGGCGCGGCCCCGCCCTGGGTGGGGTTCGACCAGTTCCGGACGGTCTTCGGCGACAGCTTCTTCTGGACCGTCGTGGCCCGCACCGCGCTCTTCACCGTCGTCTGTGTCGTCCTCACCATGCTGCTCGGCCTGTTCACCGCACTTCTGATGCGCAGGGTCTCGGCGTGGGTGCGGCTGATCATGGTCTCGGTGCTGATCGCCGTGTGGGCCATGCCCGTCATGGTCGCCGCGTCCGTCTTCCGCTGGCTGTTCGACGCGGACTACGGAGTCGTCAACTGGCTGCTCGGCCGGCTGCCCCTGGTGGACTTCACCAAGCACAACTGGTTCACCGACCCCTGGCAGGGGTTCGCGGTCATCACCGGAGTCGTCGTCTGGGGAGCCGTACCCTTCGCGGCGGTCACCCTGCACGCCGCGCTCACCCAGGTTCCGCCGGAGCTGGAGGAGGCGGCGCTCCTCGACGGCGCGCGGCCCACGCAACTGTTCCGGCACGTCACCTTTCCCGTCATCAAACCGGCCTTCGTCATGGTCACGACGTTGATGGCCATCTGGGACTTCGGCGTGTTCGGCCAGATCTGGCTGATGCGCGGCGGTCAGCCCGAGCGGGAGTACTACCTGCTGGGCGTCTACTCCTTCATCGAGTCCTTCGCCGTCAACCGCTACAGCGCGGGGGCCGCGATCGCCCTGGTCACCGTGGTGCTCCTGCTCGCCGGGTCCGTCGTGTACCTACGTCAGATGCTGAAGATGGGGGAAGTCGAGTGAGCCGTCCGCCGAACCGTCGTCCGCGGCGCGGATACGACCTGCTCGGGCTGCTGGTGGCGGCCGTGGCCGGATTCCCCGTCTTCTGGATGCTCCTCACGGCGTTCCGGCCCGCGTCCGAGATCCTGCGGTACCCGCCGAGCTTCTGGCCCGGCGAGCTGACCCTGGGGAACTTCACCCGGGCCATGGGGACGGAGACCTTCTGGGCCAACGCCCGGTCCAGCGCCCTCATCGGCCTGGGCACCGTCGTCGTCTCCCTCCTGATCGGCACGCTGGCCGCGTTCGCCCTCGCCCGGTTCCGCTTCGCCGGACGCAAGGCGTTCGTCCTGGTGATCCTCGGTATCCAGATGGTCCCGCTCGCCGCCCTGGTGATCCCGCTCTATCTCCTCCTCAACGAGGTCGGCCTGACGGACACCCTGAGCGGGGTGGTCCTCACGTACCTCGTCTTCATGCTGCCGTTCACCGTGTGGATGCTGCGCGGGTTCATCGCCGGTATCCCCGTGGAGCTGGAGGAGGCCGCGATGGTCGACGGGTGCGGCCGGTTCGGTGCCTTCCGGCGGATCGTCCTGCCGCTGCTCGGGCCGGGTCTCGTCGCCACGTCCGTGTACGCCATGGTCCAGGCCTGGAACGAGTACGTCCTGGTCTATGTGCTGCTGTCCAGTACGGAGAAGCAGACCCTCAGCATCTGGCTGGTCTCCTTCCAGACCGGATTCGGCACCGACTACGGCGGACTGATGGCCGGTGCGACGCTCACCGCCCTCCCCGTCGTCGTCTTCTTCCTGATCGTCCAGCGCAAGATCGCCGCGGGACTCGCCAGCGGCGCGGTCAAGGGGTAGCCGCGGTACGGGAGCCGCGGGCCACGCCGACCGATTCCCTCGTCCACGACCATGAGGAGATCGCCATGCCGTCAGACCGTCTTGACCTGGTGTCGAAGCTGTACCAGCCCAGGGACTGGCCACGGGTCCTGGAAGTCGCGTCCGGCGCCCCCTCCGCCGCCCCCCTTGTCGTGGACCTAGACCCGACGACCTTCTGCGACCTGGCCTGCCCCGAGTGCATCAGCGGCAAGCTCCTCAACCAGGGCCGCTTCACGCCCGAGAGGCTCGCCGCGCTCGCAGAGGAGCTCGTGGCCATGTCCGTACGGGCGGTGGTGCTCATCGGCGGCGGCGAACCGCTGGCCCACCGCGGCACGCGCGGCGTCCTGCGCATCCTGGGCGAGGCGGGGCTCGCCGTCGGCGTCGTCACGAACGGCACCATGATCAAGCAGAATCTGGCGGAGCTGGCGGAGTACGCCGCCTGGGTGCGCGTCTCCGTCGACGCCGGTACCAGCGAGACGTACGGCGTGTTCCGCCCGGACCGCAAGGGCGGCAGCGTCTTCGACAAGGTGATCGCGAACATGCGGCTCCTTGCCGAGGCCAAGCGGGGCGCCCTCGGCTACTCCTTCCTCGTGATGTCGCGGCAGCTGAAGGACGGCAGCACGGTGAGCAACCATCACGAGGTGCTCCGGGCCGCGGAGCTGGCCCACGGCATCGGATGCGACTACTTCGAGACGAAGGCCATGTTCGACGACGACCACCACGTCATCGACGTGCCACGGCAGTTGCTCGACTCCGTCGACCGTCAGCTGGAGAAGGCCGCCGGGCTGGAGAGCGAAACGTTCCAGCTCGTCAACTCCTCCACCCTGACGTCCCTCAGGACCCACGTGGGCCCGGTCCAGCCGAAGGATTACCACCGCTGCCCGGTGGCCGAATTACGCACCCTCGTCACACCGTCGGGCGTCTATGTGTGCGCGTACCACCGCGGCAACCCGCTCGCCCGGATCGGTGACGCCGTGACGGACGACCTGGCCGACATCTGGCGGGACTCCGACCGCGGCATGGTGGACCCGAGCAGGGACTGCCGCTTCCACTGCGCACGCCATCGCTCGAACCTCGAACTGGAGGAGATCGCGAAGGGCGGCGGCAGGCCCCTGCTCGCCGACGACTACGACCCCTTCATCTAGGCGAGGCCGACGCGGTTCATCCGGGCGGGGCCGACCCGGCCGCCGCGCGGGCGGGGATCACCCGGGCCCGCGGGTGGGCCGGGCGCAGCGCGCGGCGGACCGCCTCGACGACCTCCGGCTGGTCGGCCGCCGGGCAGACACCGACCAGCGCACCGCCTCCGCCGGCCCCGCTCAGCTTCAGCGGCAGACCGGCGGAGCGCAGAGCCAGGTCGCGCAGCTCCTCCAGCAGCGGCGTCGACATTCCCTGGAAGTCGCGCATGGCCTCGTGCGCCCGGCTCATCGCGGCACCGAGCGCCATGTGGTCGCCCGACCTCAGCGCCTCCCACACCGCCTTCGACGCCTCGTCGGCGCGGGCCGTGTACGCGGCCAGATCCGCGTCACCGGCGGCGAGCTGCGCCCGCACGGAGCGGATGTGCCCTCCGGTGTCCTTGCGGCTGCCGGAGTCCACGACGACGACGGCCAGGGCCTGCGGGAACTCCATGCGCTCCCGTATCGCCGGGAGCCCGCTCGCCCTGCCCTCCAGCAGCAGCGCGCCCCCTTCGACGACGGCGACGTGGTCCATGCCGCCGCCGTTGAACACCGCGAACTCGAATTCGTACGCCCACTGGGTCAGGGTGCGCACCGGGACGGGCACGGCCGGCCCGCCCGCGTCGGCGAAGGCGCGGAAGAGCGCCACGATCAGTGCGGTGGACGAGGAGAGGCCGCTCGCGGCGGGCGCGTCGCTGTGCACCGAGACGGCCGGGGGCCGCGGGGCGAGCCCCGGCAGCCTCTCCCGCAGGAACGCCCACACCTCCTCCGGCCAACTCCCCCCGGCCACAGGGGCCTTGGCGCCCGTGTCCGGAAGCGGCTGACCCGGTGGGAGGACCTCCACCGTGGTCGTCAGATCCAGTGCGAGACTCACCGCCCGGCCGCCGAGCCAGTCCAGGTCCTCACCCGACAGACAGGCCCGGCACGGCACGACGGCCCGTACCGCCCGCTCCGCGCTCATCGGGCCTGGAACCTTCCCGTGGAGCGGAACGCGTCCAGCATGTCCAACGCCACGCCGGTCGGCGGGTGCAGTGGGTGCGGGGCGTCCCCAGGGTGGCGGAACTCCGCCTGGAGCACCTCATCCGCGCCCGGGGACAGCGTCCCGGTCCAGCGCGTGGCCATGAAGCACAGGGCAAAGCAATGAGTGACGTCCCCGTTGGGATAGGTGACCGTGTGCACCTTCGGGTCGGAGATCGAACCGAAGGCGACCAGGTCCGCCCGGTCGACCTCAAGACCGGTCTCCTCCGCGAGCTCCCGCACGGCCGCGTCGGCGAAGTCACCGCCCTCCTCGCACGCCCCCGCCGGCAGTTCCCACACGCCGGAGTCGGCGCGCTGCTGGAACAGCACCCGCCCGGCGTCGTCGAGCAGCAGGACCTGGACGCCGGGTACGAGCAGTGGTCTGCTGCCCACCAGTTGACGCAACGACCAGATGTAGGAACCGACATAGCTCATCGCGTGCCGCCTTTCGCGCGCGTTGCCGTGACCACTCGTCAGCGAGGAGGCTGTCACGCGGCCGACTCGGTCAGCCAGTCAGGAACCACGTGCGGTGTGGCGGTCAGCCACCGGACGTACCGCTCGACGCCCTCGCGCACCCCGATGCGCGCCTGCCAGCCCAGCAGCTCGCGGCAGCGCGCCGTGGAGGCGTACCCACCGAGCGGATCGCCCTTCGGCCGCGGGGTGGTGACGCACCGGGAACCGGGGAAGTGCGGGGCGATGAGCTCGGCCACGTCCCGCACGGATGTGGGCACGCCGGTGCCCACGTTGACGGTCTGCCCCGCCATCCGGTCCTCGACCAGGGCCAGGGCCGTGGCCGCGGCGACGTCGTCGACATGGACGAGGTCCCGCACCTGCGAGCCGCCGCCGTTGAGCCGCATCGGCAGTCCCGCCCGGGCGTGCATGGCCAGCCAGGGCACCATCCACGAGTGGCTGCCCGGCTTGGGGACCTGCGGGTCGCCGTACACGGAGAAATACCGCACCACCGCGTACTCGGTCCCGGACGAGCCGCCGAGCATCAGCCGCGTCTGGTGCTCGGCCCACAGCTTGGAGTTGGCGTACACCGACAGCGGGAACAGCTGCTGGTCCTCGTGGAACTCCTGCGGGCCCCGGGCGTCGCGCGGGCCGTCCCCGTACACCGACGCCGACGAGACGAGCACCAGTCGACGGACCCGGGAGGCGGCGGCCTGCTCCAGGACCACCTGGGTGCCCTGCACGTTCGCGCGGAAGGCGATGTCGGGCCGCTTGGTGCACGCGGCGACATCGGCGTAGGCGGCGGCGTGCACCACGTAGTCCGCGGCCCGGCACAGACGGCGCACCGCGTCCGGATCGCAGACGTCGCCGATCACCGTCCTGGTTCCGCGCCGGGCCAGTGCGAACATCGCGTGAGTGGGTTCCGGGTAGGCGTCCATCCGGTCCAGCACGGTCACCTCGGCACCCGCCCTGTGCAGCAGGAACACGAGACGGCTGCCGACGAGGCCACCGCCGCCGGTGACGAGCACGCGCGCGTCGCGCAGCTTCTCCAGCCGAGGTGCTGCGGGTGCCTCGGAGGCGGCGGCCGCCGTTCCGTCCAGCCCTGTGGTCATGGGTATCCCCTCGTGCGTCCGGTGTGTGCTCGGGTGCGTCCTGGGGTGCGTCCGGCCAGCATCCGTGCCGCCCGACGGCCGGTACCAGAGGGCCTTTTCGGCGCTCTTGCGGGGCCCGGGGCCTCGCCGTAATGTCCGGATCCGGCTGCGGCACCCAGGCACGCACCCAGGCACGGGGGACCCCCGGGACACGTGGAGGGCGCGTGACGCGTTATCGGTTGAGCGGTGTGGTGATGACCCACCCGAAGCGACGTGAAGCCGCAGAGAGACTGGCGTCGGGGGCACCGCCGGGGGCGCTCCGTGTCGTCATGGACCCCGACCCCGGAGGCACGCCCTCCGTGCTCCGTACGGCGCTGGCGGCCTGGTCCGCCATCGACGAGGGAGCCACCCACCAACTGGTCGTTCAGGACGACATGGTGCTGTCCGAATCCCTCTTCGAGCGGGCCCGGTCGGCCATCGAGGAGATGCCGGACGCGGCGCTCGCCCTGTTCGCGCTCTGGGACTCGCGCAATGGAGCCGCCGTGCGCCTGGGAGCCATGGCGGGGGCCCGGTGGGTGGGAGCGGTCAACGAGTACTTCCCGTGCGTGGCCGTCATCCTGCCGCGTCGCGTCGCCGACGGGTTCGTGGAGTACGGCAGGAGCCGTCTCGGAGGCTGGCCCGACGACATCCTCATGTACCGCTACCTGCGTGAACAGGGCGTCCCCCGCTATGTCTCGGTGCCGAACCTGGCCGAGCACGAGGACCGGGGCAGCATCTCCGGCAACGCGTTCCGGGGGCCGCGCCGGTCCGTGTGCTTCCTGCCGTCGGACCGCCCCGGCAGGGAGGGCCTCCGACTGACCGGCATGAATGTGATCCCGTTCTTCAAGCACGGCGTCGCGCAGTGCGCAGTCCGTGTCACCGCCCCCGGTCCGCAGCGCTGGCTGCACCTGGACTGCGAGCGCTATCTCGAAGGCGCGGGAGTCCCGGCGGGCCTGCTGCGTCCGTCGCCGGGCCGGGCGGGCGCGGGCGCGGAGGCGAGCAGCGTACGAGGGACCTGGCTCACCGCCTTCACCATGGGGTGGGTGGACCGGCGGGACGGACACCGGCCCGCCCCCCACGGGCCGGGCGTCTCACCGGACCCCGCGGTCCTCGCCGAAGCGCTGGCGACCATCGGCCCGGGCGGCATCAGCCACACGCGGACCGAGGAACAGATCGCGGCGCGAAGGGAAGAGCTCTCTCATGTCGCCCGGGACGGTATGGAGGCAGGCCGGGAAGCAGCCGAACGCGTCTCGACGCCGCGGACGAGCCGCCGGACGCCGTCCCGGGTGCCTTCTCGGGTACTGTCCCGGACGCCGTCTCCGGCGGGCCGCGTCGCGGTGCTCGGAGCGGCGACTCCCCTCGGCGAACACGTCGTACGCGGGCTCGCGGACCGCGGCCACCCGGTGACGGCCGTCGCCTCGGTCCTCCCGTTCGACGAGCCCGGGTGGGGCGCCGTCGTCGACCTGAAGGGGCTCGAACCGGGCCCGCGGGGCGCCGCCGCCCGTCTGACCGTCCGGCTCCTGACCGGCCCCGACGGCACACCGCCGGCCGACCCCGTCACGTACGTCCTGCATCCGGGCGATGTGTACGGCCCCGGGTGTTCCCGGGACACTCCGATCGGCCGCATGGTGTGGAACGCGCTGCGCAGCCAACCGGTGGTCGTCGACGAGGATCCGGACAGCCCGCTGTACCCGCTGCATGTCAGCGACCTCACGGAAGCCGTGTCGCTGGTCCTGCGCACACCCCCCGCCGCGCATGCCGCGCACGTGCTCACCCTCGCCGGGCCGAAGCCGTGCACGGTCGCCGACATGGCGGAAGCGGTGTGCGGGGCCGTCCGCCCCGTGGGGATCGAGACGGCGCCCATCCGTTCGGTGGGCCCCCGCCGACCGCCGGCCGCCGACGGGGCCCCACCGGACGGGTGGGCGCCGACGACCGGCCTCCGGCGCGGACTCCACAGCTTCGCCCAGTGGTTGGCCTACGAAGGAACCCAGCTCATACCGGACTGACGGGCGGGAGCCTGGCGGTGACGGCGACACGGTCGAGGGCGTTGGCGAGAGCGACGGTCAGGACGAGGTGGGCGAGGTTGCGCGGGCCGAGGACGTTCTCGGCGTCGTCGTAGATGTCCTGGCCGACCCCGTCGGGCGGGAGCCGCGTCACCGTCTCCGTCAGGGCCAGGGCGGCCCGCGCGGTCGGAGTGAACAGCGGGGAGTCCCGCCAGGCCGGGAGCTGGGTCAGCCGCTCGGGACTCTCCCCGAGGCGCAGCGCCTCCTTGGTGTGCCGCTCCAGGGAGTGGGCGCAGCCGTTGAGTTGAGCGGTGCGGATGAGCACCAGCTCCCGCAGGCGGCTGTCGATGAGCGCCTCCTCGCGCAGCGCACGGTCGGCGTCGAGCAACGCCCGGTGGCCCCGCGGGCCCGCGGCGTACGGATCGATGCGCTGCCTGTGCTGCATGCTGTCCCTCCCTCCTCGGCTGCCCCTCCACGATCGTCCGGTGGGCCCGTCCGGAACAATGACGATTCGCGGAACGATCCATTGGGGGGACTAATCAATGACGACCGGCCTGGAAAGACATGAGATAGAGACGTTCTTGACGCTCGCCGAGGAGCTGCACTTCCGCCGGACCGCGGAGCGCCTCGGCCTGTCGCAGGGCCGGGTCAGCCAGATCATCCAGACCCTGGAGCGCCAGATCGGGGTGGCGCTCTTCGAGCGCACCAGCCGCCGGGTGGGCCTGACCCCGGTCGGCCACCAGCTGCGCGACGGCATCGCGCCTGCCTACCGGCAGATCCAGGAGGAGGTCGCCAGGGCGGTGGCCGCCGGGCGCGGCATCCACGGAGTGCTGACGGTGGGGTTCGTGGGCGCCGGCGCCGGTGACGTGCTGCTGCAGACCATGGACGTCTTCCGGGCCCGCCACCCGGAGTGCGAAGTGCGCATCCGCGAGATCCAGTTCAGCGATACGTTCAGCGCGCTGCGGGCCGGTGAGCTGGACCTGCTGGTCGCCTCCTTCCCCGTCACGGAGGACGACCTGGTCACCGGCCCCGTCCTGGTCCGCGAAGCCCAGATGCTCGCCGTCGCGGCACGCCACCCCTTCGCCGGGCGCCGCTCCGTGTCGCTGGAGGATCTCGCCCGGGACAAGGTCCTCAGGTTCTCGACCACGCTGCCGGACTACTGGCAGGAGTTCCGCACCCCCAGCCGGACCCCCAGCGGCAGGCCGATCGAGAAGGGGCCGACGGTCAACACCTTCCAGGAGGCCCTGGCCCTGATCGCCGCGGGCGAGGGCATCTCCCCCGTCGGCGCCCAGGTGACCCGCTTCTACAGCCGCCCCGACATCGCCTACATACCCATCCACGACGCGCCCCGTCTGTCCTGGGGTCTGGTGTGGCGCCGCAGCGGGGAGTCCGCCCGGGTCCGCGCCTTCGCCGCGATCGCCCAGGAGACGGCGTCCCTGTCAGACGGCGGCGGAGACCTTGAGAAGGACGACGCCTGCGACGATGGCGGCGAATGAGGCGAGCTTGGGAAGAGTGATCTTCTCCTTGTAGATGAGGGCGGCGAGGATGACGGTGCCGATGGACCCGATGCCGGTCCAGATCGTGTAGCCGACGCCCACGTCCATCGATCTCAGCGCCAGGCTGAGCGTGTAGATGCCGGCGGCGGCGGCGAGCAGGGTGAAGACGGATGGCCAGAGCTTGGTGAAGCCCTTGGTGGCGTTGGTGCCGAGCGCGAAGGCGATCTCGAAGACGATGGCGATCGCGAGAAATGTCCAGGCCATGACGGTGCTCCTTGAAGAGTGGTACGGCGGATGCGCCGAGGATGGTGCGTGGGCTGCCGGGGTCAGGCGGTCGCAGAGGGCGCGTCGGCCGTGAGGCGGTCGGCGAGCTTGAGGCCGAGCACACCGCCGATGATGAGGACGAACGCCAGGACCTTGCCGACGCCGAGGTCCTCGCCGAACATCATCGTGCCGAAGGTGACGGTGCCGACCGAGCCGATGCCGGTCCAGACGGTGTAACCGACGCCGACGTCGAGGGACTTCAGCGCCAGACTGAGGAAGAAGATGCCGCCGGCCGCCGCGGCAGCGGTCAGCAGCGAGGGGCCCAGCTTGGTGAAGCCCTCGGTGGTGCTGGTGCCGAGGGCGAAGACGACCTCGAAGACGGAGGCGATGAGCAGATAGATCCAGGCCATGACGGGCCCTCCAACCAGTGCGGGGTGATGGGTCTTTGTCGACCACTTAAAGGTCGTTCAGCGCGCGCCCCGGAACAATCACGATCTGCGGAACCATCGATTACCCGCGCTCACCGGTCGGGCCGCCCGGCTCGGCGGCGCGTCGGCTGTCCGGGTGAACGGCACACCGTGGCCGAGAAGGCCGGGGGCCGCCGTGGAAGACATGGGTGCTGGGCGCTGTCCATGCGCCCGTAGTCCGATCACCGGCCGGCGTGCGGGGCGTTCCCGGGCCGGTTCGAAGGGAGCAGTACCGATGCGCAGACGACTGCTGTCCGCCGCCGCCGTGGCGGTGGCGCTGTCCGGTATATCCGCGCCGTACGCGTTCGCCGCCGAGGTGGGCGCGCAGGACGAGATGTTCACGAAACGGGCCCATCAGGGCAATCTCGCGGAGATCGCGGCAGGACAGGATGCCGGGAGGAACGCCACCACCGAGTGCGTGAAACACGCCGGCGGTGTCCTGGTGCGGGACCACTCCAAGCTGGACGCGGATCTGAAGACGCTCGCCGGCAAGCTGAACGTGACGCTGCCCGGCTCCCCCTCCCCGCAGCAGAAGAAGGAGCTGGCCGCCGTACAGGCGAAGGCCGGCGGCCCCGCGTACGACGCGGCATGGCTCACCGCCCAGGACGCCGCGCACCGCAAGACGCTCGCGCTGATCGACCAGGAGCTCAAGGCGGGCAGGAACGCCGAGGTCAAGGCCGCCGCCCGCGCCGCCCGCCCCGTCGTGGCGATGCACCTGGACATGGTCCGCGGCGGCACCTGCCACGCGGCCAAGGACGCCGGAACGGTCCGGGCCGGTGGTGGAGGCCGGCTGGCCGCCGCCGACGTCGCCCTGGCCGGCGAGGGCTCCTTGGCCGCGGCCGGGGTTCTCAGCGTGGCCGGCGGGCTCCTCGCCGCCGGAGGGGCCGCCTGGTCCTGGCGCACCCGTCACCGCTCGGCCGACCGGCGCTGAACCATGGCACGCCACCGGTCGGCCGCCTTGCTCACGACCGCATGCGGGCTGAGCGTGGTGGCCGCCGGGTGGCTGCTCCCGGGCACACCGCAGACCGGCCCAAGGGACGCGGGTCCGCTGCCCGCCGGCGTACACAGTGCGGCCACCGGCACCAGTACGCCGGCCGCCTCGCCCCCGACACGCGTCCACGGGCCGAAGGGCCTCGACGCCGACGTCGTACCGGTCGCGGCCGCGGGTGACGGGACTCTGGCCCTGCCGCAGGACGTGCGCACCGGCGGGTGGTGGGCGCTGGGGGCCGCCGCGGGTTCCTCGAACGGCACCGTGCTGATCGCCGGGCACGTCGACACCCGCGAGGACGGACTCGGGCCCTTCGCCGCTCTGCACCGGATGCCGCTGGGCACCCGCATCGACGTGACGGGGGCCGACGGGCGGGTCCGCGCGTACCGCGTCACGGCGCGGCGCACGTACCGTCAGGAACGGCTCCCCGCTGATCTCTTCGCCGCCGACGGCCCCCACCGGCTGGCGCTGGTCACCTGTGCCGGGCCCTACGACAGGGCGCTCGGCCGCTATGAGCGCAATCTCGTCCTGTACACCACGCCTGTGGCCCGGGCCCGGCAGCCGGTCCTCAGTGGAGGCTGGCGCCCTGCGAGCGCAGTTCACGCTGTACCGCGCTCGTCGGGACGTCCCGGGGCCGTCTGCCCTGGGCGGCGGCCAGCGCCGCGCAGACGCCCGCCGCCTGGCCGGTGGCCATCGAGATCGGCATGACGCGGTACGAGGAGTGGGCGACGTGGTCGCCCGAGATGCAGCGGCCTGCCACCAGGACGCGGTCCACGTCGCGGGGGAAGAGGCAGCGCAGAGGGATGTCGTAGGACTCGCCGCGCGGGAGCCGCTTCAGCGTGGTTCCGCGGCCGCTCGGGTTGTGGATGTCCACCGGGTACGCGCCGCGGGCGATGGCGTCGTCGAACTTGCGGGCGCTCAGCACGTCGTCGCCCGTCAGCAGGTACTCACCGGTGATCCGGCGCGTCTCGCGGACGCCGACCTGGACGCCGCTCTGCACGACGTACGAGTCGGCGAAGCCCGGTACCCGCTCCCGCAGGAAGCGGCCGATCTGCGCCATCTGGCGGTGGGCGGCGAACTCGGCGCGGGTGAGGTCCCAGACGCTGGTGCCGAGCACTTCGGTGACGCGGGTGGAGTTGACCGCGATCTCGCCGGTGTTGGGGGTGGCGAAGAAGAGGATGTCCTCGCGCGGCAGGTCCAGTTCCCCGGCGTCGGTGGCGGCGCGCACCAGGTCCCACAGCCCGTGCACGCCCTTCCACTGGTCGGGGTTGGCGCGGGCGTACGCGGTGAATTCCCCGTGGTCGAAGCGCACCATGCGGAACATCAGCGTCATGGGCTGCGTCCAGCCGTCCTCCGGTCGGCCGATGTCGTACGGGGCACCGGCCGCCGCGGCGATGTCGCCGTCCCCGGTGCAGTCGACGATCACGTCCGCGTCCATGACCACCGGCCCCGACTTCGTCTCGAACACCGCCCGCGCGCGGTCGGGCAGGGTGAGGACACCGGAGGCGAAGGCGTGCAGCAGCGTGCGGACCTCGTGGCTCTCCAGCAGCTCGTACACGACCAGCTTGAACAGCTCCGCGTCGAAGGGCACCGTGTAGCCGGTTTCGAGCGAGGGGCGGATCGCGGCTCCCGCGCGGACCAGTTGTTCGAGCAGGGTCCACAGGACGCCGCCGACGACCGGTTCGCCCTCGCCGTGGTCGGGCGGCAGCAGGCGTGCGGCGTCACCGGCGACGGCCTGTTTGACCTCGTTGTGGAAGCTCATCAGGGGCATGACGAGCGCCGCGGTGGCGTTGCCGCCGAGGAAGCCGTACCGCTCCACGAGGACCACCTCGGCGCCCGCGTTCGCGGCCCCGATGGCCGCCCCGATACCGGCCGGCCCGCCGCCGATCACCAGCACCTGGGTGGTGCCCGCGTGCAGAGCCTGGCGCGGGGGAAGCTCCACGCTCCGGGGAACGCGGGGCGGCATCAAATGGGACACGGTTCCTCCTTGAGGGGACCGGGCGCGGTGCGGTCGAGGTAGGCGAGGAACCGGTCGGCGGTCCGGGCGGCCCGCAGCCGCAGCGTCTGCGTCCGTGCGGACATGTGTGCCATACGGGCGGGCCGCTCGTCCCACAGCCGGTCGACCTCCGCCAGGAGCTGGCCCGTGTTCTCCCTGACCACGCCACGCAGGGCGGGCGCGCCGACCTGCTGGGCGAAGTCGAAGACCTTGCCCGCGTAGGGCAGGGGCAGCAGGGGGATGTCGGCGAGCGCCGCGAAGATCAGGAAGTGCAGCCTCATGCCGATGGCCAGGTCAAGGCGCGCGACGATGTCGAGCACCTGCTGCGGGCGGTAGTTCCCGTGCAGCACCGTGCAGCGGTCGGCGTCCGCCATGTGGGAGACCACCGCGTGGGCGTGCCGGATGTCGTCGCGTTCCATCGGGACGAAGACGACGTGCGCGTCCAGCCTGCGTACGAGGAAGTCGCCCACGTTGGCGAGCAGCTGGTGGTAGCCCTCCTCGTCGAGGTGCTCGGCGGCACGGCCGGGCTCCCGCACGCTCATCCCCGCGAGCCGCACTCCGGGGGGAACCGCCTCGGCGCGCAGGAGTTCTCCGCCCCCGTCTCCCGGTTCGAGCAGCAGCGCCGGGTCGGCGGTGACCGAGACCGGCCGGGAGAGCCCGGCCTCCTCCAGGACGAGCTTGGACTCCTCGTCGCGCACCGTGACCTCGGCCGCGTCGCAGAGCGTCGTACGGACCCACGCACAGTCCGCCTCGTCGGTGAGCGGCCCGGCGCCCACGGCGTAGGTGAAGACCGGGACGCCGAGGTCCTGGGCGGTCCTGGCCAGCCGCAGATAGCGGCGCGCCTCGGTGTCGTAGAGGATCCCGCCGCCGCCGAGCACGAGCACGCTGAGCCGGCGCAGGTGCTCGGAGATCCACTCCCGGCACACGCCTTCCCAGCCGACGACCTCGACGTCCGGGTGGGCGACGCGGCTGTACTCGGGGGTGCGGGAGAAGAGCACGACGTCGACGTCCGGACGTCCGGCGCGGATGCGGTCGAGCATGGCGGTGAGGATCGCCTCGTCCCCCACGTTCCGCCCGCCGTAGGAGCCGAGCACCCCTACGGTCACAGAGTTTCGGTCACCCATGATCGGCCCCTAGCGTGGTTCAGCGGGCTCTAGACCATTTCACCCGATAGGTGGCATTTACGCCTCTCCAGAGCGCGGAATGCCCGGTCCGCCTGCTGGCGCCCCAGCAGGCGGACCGGGCATGCGCTCACGCCCGTACCGGGCGTGCGGTCAGTCGTCGAGCAGGATGCGGAACCGGGTGAGGTCGCCGTGCGTGGTGACCTCGGCCTGGCCTTCGGCCTCGCGGTACTTGCCCGTGCCGCCGGTGACCTTCGAGAGCCCGCCGTGCGGAGAGGGACCGACGTGGTCGATGGTGTCGCTCAGGCTGATGCCGCCCTTGTCGGTCCGCAGCACCCGCTGGCACATGGCGACGTACCCGTGGCGCCGCACGTCGACCACGCTGCACTGGGCCGAGGCGTCGCCGATCTTCTTGCCGGGCCGTCCGTGGTGGTTGGTGTACAGGTGCGAGTGGACGGTCCAGTCGACGCCGACATGCGGGTGGTCCGGCCTGCTGTCCGACTGCTTGACCGCCAGCCAGTCGAGCACCTGCACGCTCTCCTTGGAGCTCTCCTTGGGCTCGGGCCGGGGGGCCGCCTCGGCGGCGCAGGTCAGGGCGGTGCCTGCCAGCACCGCGGAAGCGGCGGTGAGCACGCCGGCGCGGAGCAGCCGGGTGCGTGAACGGGTACGCGACAAGGGGAACCTCCAGGGTGTGAGGGAGTTGGAACGAGCTCACCTCAACTCCGTGGGAGGCCGCAGGCAACGACACAGGACCGGGGAGTCACCCGCCTGGTCGCGCGGTGTCACCCTGTCAGCAGGCGGCGGCCGGTCGGATGGGCGGGCGCGGAGTGGGCAGGCCATCCACGTGAGGAACCACATGAGCGACATGAGCGACCGCAGGCCACCGTCCCCCGCCACACTCCACCTCGACGCCGCGGCCATGGCCCGCCTCGTCCCGATGTCCGCCGCGATCGACGCGCTGGAAGCGGTCCTCGCGTCGGGCCTCGACCCGGAAGCGGAGCCCGCGCGCGGTGTCGTGGAGGTACCCGGCGGCCAGCTGCTCCTGATGCCGTCGGCCACCACCTCGTACACCGGCGTCAAGATCGCCACGGTCACACCGGCCAACCCCGGCCGTGGCCTGCCCCGCGTCCAGGGCCTGTACGTCCTGCTGGACGGGGCGACCCACGCGCCCCTGGCGCTGCTGGACGGCATCGCGCTGACCTCGCTGCGCACCCCCGCGGTGTCCGGGGTGGCGATCGGGCACCTGGCGGTCCCGGAGGCGCGCCGGCTGCTGGTCTTCGGGACGGGGCCGCAGGCGTGGGGGCATGTGGAGGCGGTGCGCGCGGTGCGGCCCTGCCTGGTCCACGTCGACGTGGTCGCCCGGGACGCGGACCGGGTGGCCGCCTTCGTCGACCGCTGCCGCGCCGCGGGCCTGACCGCGGCCGCCGCGGGCCCCGAGGACGTGGCTCACGCGGACGTGGTGTGCTGCTGCACCACGGCGCGCACCCCGCTCTTCGACAGCGCCCTGCTCCCCGAGCACGCGACGGTCGCCGCGGTCGGCTCCCACGAACCCGACGCCCGCGAGGTCGACGCCTCCCTCGTGGGCCGCGCCACGGTGGTGACCGAGTCCCGGGAGGTGGCGGCGCGGGAGTGCGGCGACCTGATCCTCGCGGCCGCCGAAGGCACCTACGACCTGGCCTCGCCGCACACGCTGGCGGCCCTCGTCCGGGGCGGGGTGAAGCCCCGGGAGGGGCGGCCGCGGCTGTTCAAGTCGGCGGGGATGGCCTGGGAGGACCTGGGGGTCGCGGCGGCCGTGTACGAAGCGTGGGCCGCCGCCGGGTGAGCCGTGGGTCTCAGGGCGTCGTCGTCGAGACGAGGTACACCATCGGGTGCTCGGGGTTCGCGCGGTCCACGACGATGTCCTGCGTCGGCCTCGGGTCCTTGCGTTCATGGGTGAGGCCCGACCACGGGCCCCGGCCCGTGAACTCCCAGCCGACGACGTTCCGGTCGCGCTTGCTGATGGTGAGGTCGTTCGGCTTGAGCGCGCTCGTCGTCGTGCCGATCTGCTTGAGGAACTTGTCCAGGCCCTTGTTGCTCGTGAGGAACTGGACGTACAGGCGGCTGGTGCGCCAGTTGTTCGTCTCGTAGTAGGCGACCTCCGCCGAGTACGGCGGGACCGGCACGTCGTACAGGCGGCGCTGCACCCTGGAGGGCCAGCCTTCGGTGAGGCCGGTCGCGGAGTACTTGTCCTCCTTGTCGCGGCCGCTGTTGCGGCTCTGGTTCGCGGAGATCACGAGGTACCCGGCGGGGACGCCGATCAGCAGCACGATGATCGTCGCCGTCAGCCAGCGGCGGCGGATCATGTGGCGGCGGTCCTCGGTCCTGTCTCCGTCGCGGCCCGGCTCGGGCGCGCCGGGGAACTCCGGGGGCGAGGGCTGGCGGGGGACGGTCATCTACGGGGTTCCCTGCGAAGTGCGGTCGTTGGAGCGGCGTGCCTCGACGTAACGCTCGTAGCGTTCGTAGCGCTCCACGCGGCGGCGGTTGGCGCGGCGGAAGCGGCGGGCGACCAGGCGGGCCAGGTCGGCGGCGCCCACCATGCCCGCCTCGGGGCCCAGCTGGGCGCGGGCGATGCGGGCCTCGGGGCGGTAGCCGCGGCCGGTGAGGTGACGGCGGAACGCGTCGCGGGCCGGGCCGATCAGGAGGTCGTCGGCCGCGCTGACACCGCCGCCGATCACGAAGCAGGAGGGGTCGAGGGCGGCGGCGAGGTTGGCGATGCCGACGCCGAGCCACTGGCCGATGTCCTGGAGCAGCTCGACACACATCGCGTCGCCCTCGCGGGCCAGCTCCGTGATGAGCGGCCCGGTGATGTCCGGGACGTTGCCCTTGACGCGCTCGATGATGCTGTACGCCACCGGGGAGTCGGCGGCGGCCAGCTCGCGGGCCTCGCGGACCAGCGCGTTGCCCGAGCTGTACTGCTCCCAGCAGCCGCGGTTGCCGCACGGGCAGCGGTGGCCGCCGGGGACGACCTGCATATGGCCGAACTCGCCGGCGACGCCGAACTTGCCGCGCTTGACCTGGCCGTCCTCCAGGATCGCGCCGCCGATGCCGGTGCCCAGCGTGATCATGACCAGGTGGTCCTCGCCGCGGGCCGCGCCGAAGCGCCACTCCGCCCACGCGGCGGTGTTCGCGTCGTTGTCGACGAGCACGGGGACCGCGAGGCGGCCCGAGATGCGGTCGCGGAGCGGTTCGTTGCGCCAGGACAGGTGCGGGGCGAACAGGACGCGGTTGCGCTCCGCGTCGACCCAGCCCGCCGCGCCGATGCCGACCGCGTGGACGTCGTGGCGGTCGGAGAGGTCCAGGACCAGCTCGACGATGGTGTCCTCGACGACGCGGGGGCTCTTCGACTTGTCCGGGGTCTCCGTGCGGAGCGTCTCCAGGATGTTGCCGTCGGCGTCGACGACGCCCGCCATCACCTTCGTGCCCCCGATGTCGATGCCGACGGTGGGGACGCGGGGCGCCGTCAGATGGGACCGGCGCTCCCGCGTGCCCACGGTTCGCAGGACGGTGGCTCGGGCGGAGCCGCGGTGCGCGAGGTCGCGGTAGGTGCTCATTGCGGCGATTCTGCCTCACGCTCGCGGGGGCGCGCACAACGGGGACCCGCGGCTCGGATGCCCCGTGGGGGCGCGCCTCGCTACGGGGTGCGGTCGGCCTCCAGTTCGTGGCGGAGGTCGTCCAGTTCGCTGCCGCCCGCCATCTGGCGGGTCAGTTCGTCGAGGGTGATCTCGTCGCGGGTGTAGCTGCCGGACATCGAGCCCCTCTTGAGGAGGACGAAGCGGTTGCCGACCAGGTACGCGTGGTGCGGGTTGTGGGTGATCAAGACCACTCCGAGGCCCGCGTCCCGCGCCGCGGCGACGTACTTCAGGACGACGCCCGACTGCTTGACGCCGAGCGCCGCCGTCGGCTCGTCGAGGACGAGGACCTTCGCGCCGAAGTGGACGGCGCGCGCGATCGCCACGCACTGGCGTTCGCCGCCCGACAGCGTGCCGATGGGCTGGTCCACGTCGCGCAGGTCGATGCCCATGCGCAGCAGCTCCGCGCGGGTCGTCTCGCGCATGAGGTCGACATCCATGCGCTTGAAGGGTCCTACGCCCTTCGTCGGCTCGGAGCCGAGGAAGAAGTTCCGCCAGACCGGCATCAGCGGGACCACGGCGAGGTCCTGGTAGACCGTGGCGATGCCGCGGTCCAGTGCCTCGCGCGGCGAGCCGAGCCGCGCGTCCTCGCCCTCGATGCGGAAGCCGCCCGCGTCGTGCTGGTGCAGCCCCGCGATGATCTTGATGAGGGTGGACTTGCCCGCGCCGTTGTCGCCGAGCACACAGGAGATCTCCCCGGCGTGGACCACGAGGGACACGCCTTCGAGGGCGCGGACGTTGCCGTAGTACTTGCTGACGTCGTCGAGTTCGACGAGCGGGTCGCGCTCCCCCGCCGCCGGTGCCGCGTCCGCCTTGGTCGTGTCCGTGGTCACTTCGTCGCCTCCGCGCGCTTGCGGACCCAGTGGTTGAGCAGGGTGGCCAGGAGCAGCATCACTCCGAGGAAGAACTTGAACCAGTCGGGGTTCCACTCGGCGAACACGATGCCCTTGCTGACCATGCCGAAGATCAGCGCGCCGACCGCCGCGCCGACCGCGGAGCCGTAGCCGCCGGTGATCAGACAGCCGCCGATGACGGCCGCGATGATGTAGACCAGTTCGTTGCCGACGCCCTCGCCGGACTGGACCACGTCGTACGAGAAGAGCAGGTGCTGGCCGGAGACCCAGGCGCCGAACGCGACGCCCATATAGAGGCCGATCTTGGTCGCGGCGACCGGGACACCGACCGCGCGGGCCGCGTCCTCGCCGCCGCCGACCGCGAAGATCCAGTTTCCGACGCGCGTACGCAGCAGGACCCAGGTGGCGACCGCGATGAGGGCCAGCCACCAGACGATGGTGATCTTGTAGTCGACGCCGCCGACGGAGATCGTCGAGGCGAAGACCTCCTTCGCCGAGGAGAAGCCCTCCATGTCGGCGATCGACTTGGTGGAGACCGTGCCGCTGATCAGCTTGGTGAAGCCGAGGTTCATGCCGGTCAGCATCAGGAACGTACCGAGCGTGATGATGAAGCTCGGCGGGTCGGTGCGGGTCAGCATGACGCCGTTGAAGACGCCGACCGCGAGGGTCACGACGAGGGAGACAAGCACGCCGACCCAGACGTTCGCCGTCATCTGGTAGCTGAACATCGAGGAGATCAGCGCGGAGGTCGTCACCATGACGCCCGCCGACAGGTCGAACTCGCCGCCGATCATCAGCAGCGCGACCGGCACCGCCATGATGCCGATGGTCGAGCCGGCGTACAGCACCGTGGCGATGCTGTTGGCCTGCAGGAAGTCGTCCGCGACGACGGCGAAGAAGACGAAGACGGCGATGGCGCCGACGACCGAGCCCAGCTCGGGGCGGCCCATCAGCTTCTTCAGCGGCGAGGTCTTCAGGAGGCGCTCGTCGCTCTTGGTCCGCGGAGCCGGCGCCGGGGCTGTGGCGGTCATCGGGTCCCTCGCTTCGCGTATTCCTCGAGCTCGGCGGCCTGGTCCTTGGTGATGATCTGGGGTCCGGTCAGGACCGGCTTGCCGCCGCCGAGCACGTCGGCGTTGTACTTGTACAGCCAGAGCAGGTCCACGGCCTGGTAGCCCTGGAGGTAGGGCTGCTGGTCGACGGCGAAGCCGAGGGAGCCGGACTTCAGACCGGCGGCGACCTTCTCGTTCAGGTCGAACGTGTCGATCTCCGCCTTGCTGCCCGCGCCCTCCTTCGCCTTCACGGCGGTGTCCGCGAAGGGCGCGCCGAGCGTGACGACCGCGTCGATCGACGTGTCGGTCTGGAGGCGGGCCTCGATGGAGGACTGCACGTCGGGCATGTTGGTGCCGGTCACGTACAGGTTCCGCATCGTGCCGTCGAAGGTCTTCTTGGCGCCCTCGCAGCGCTGCTCATGGCCGACGTTGCCCTGCTCGTGCAGGATGCACAGCGCCTTCTTCCTGCCACGCTTGTTGAGCTCCTCGCCGACGGCCTCGCCCGCGATCGTCTCGTCCTGGCCGACGTGGGTGAGCGCGCCGAACTCCTTGGACTCCGCGGAGCCGGAGTTCACCGTGATCACCGGGATGCCGGCCTTCTCCGCCCGAGCCAGGGCGCCCTTCATCGCGTCGGGCTTGGCCAGCGTGACGATGATGCCGTCGACCTTCTTGTCGATGTAGGAGTCCACGAGCTGGGCCTGCTGCTGGGCCTCGTCGTCATGGGCGTACAGGAACTTGATGTTGTCCTTGACGGCCGCCTGCTCGGCGCCGCTCTGGACGATGTCCCAGAACGTGTCGCCGTCGCCCGAGTGCGTCACCATGCCGAAGGTCCAGCGCGGCGTGTTCACCGCCGCCTTCCCCTGGGCCGTCGCCGCCTTGCGGGCGTCCTCGGCGCGCTTGCCGCCCGTGCTGCTGCACCCCACGAGGGACGCTCCGAGCACCGCCACCAGCACGGCGCCCACCGCGCGTACCCCTGTCTGAACCCTTGCCACGACGCCGTGCCCTTCTTGTTCTGCTCCTCGGTGCGGCCGGTCCGGATCCCCGGCCCCAGCCGCCCAAGTATCGACCACGCGGATCACACATGCGTTCATCGGGTACCGCGGGCCGTGTACTTCTCCAGCTTCGGCACGTCCTTCCCGGTGACGATCGCGGGGCCGGTGAGGACGGGTTTGCCGCCGCCGAGGACGTTGGCGTTGGTCTTGTAGAGCCACAGTTGGTCGACGGCGAGATAGCCCTGGAGGTAGGGCTGCTGGTCGACGGCGAAACCGACCTCCTTGGCCTTGAGGCGCTTGACGACCTCGGCGTTCAGGTCGAACGTGACGACCTCCGCCTTCCCGGCCGCGTCCCCGGCGTCCTCCTTGGCCTTCACCGAGACGGCCGCGATGGGCGCACCGAGCGTGACGACGGCGTCGATGCCCTTGGTGGCCTGGAGCTTCGCACTGACGGACGACTGGGCGCCGGGCGCGTTGGTGCCCTCGACGTTCAGGTTCTCGACCGAGCCGTCGAAGCTCTTCTTGACGCCCGCGCAGCGCTGTTCCAGGGAGACGTTGCCCTGTTCGTGGATGACGCAGAGCGCCTTCTTCCTGCCGCGCCTGTTCAGCTCCTCGCCGACGGCCTCACCGGCCACGGACTCGTCCTGGCCGATATGGCCGAGCGCGCCGGACTTCGCCGAGAACTCGCCCCCGGAGTTGATCGTGACGACCGGTATCCCCGCCTCCGCCGCCTTGGCGAGCACGGACTCCATCGCCTCGGGCTTGGCCAGGGTCACGACGATCCCGTCGACCTTCTTGTCGACGAACGACTGGACCAGCTCGGCCTGGCCCTTGCCCTCTTTGTCGTTGGCGTAGAGGAACTCGACGTTGTCCTTGCGCGCTGCCTGCTCGGCGCCGGTCTGGACGATGTCCCAGAACGTGTCGCCCTCACCGGAGTGCGTGACCATGGCGATCTTGAGGCGGGGCGTGTCGACGCCCTTGCCGCCGCCCGAGCCGTCCCCCGACTTCTCCTCGTCGTCCTTGCCGCCGGAGCTGCTGCACCCCGCGAGCGCGATCACCGCGGTCGCGATGAGGGCCGCGGCCGTACGGGGTGCTGTACGGGCTGTGCGCATGGGACCACCTCTTCTCCCGGCCGCCCGAATGCGGCTGGGGGAGTTCTAGCGGCGGGCGCGCGGCAGCGTCAATGGCTTTGTCAGAACATTCTGACGACCGTGAGCGACTTGGGACCTACGGCCGTACGAGGAGCTGGAACTCGAAGGAGTAGCGCGAGGCCCGGTACACATGCGCGCCGAGCTCGACCGCGCGCCCCGTATCGTCGAAGGTCGTGCGCCGCATCGTGAGCAGCGGGGCTCCGGCGGGTTCGGCGAGGCGCTCCCCCTCGTCGGCGGTGGCGGCGCGGGCGCCGACGGACTGGCGGGCGCTGTGCAGGGTGAGACCCGATGCGCGCATGAGGCGGTAGAGCCCGGTGGCCTCAAGGCGCTCGGTGTCGAGGTCGAGGAGTCCCGCGGGGAGGTGGTTGGTGAGGTACGCCATCGGCTCGCCGTGGGCCAGGCGCAGCCGCTCGACGCGGTGCACCTCGTCGCCCTCGCCGACGCCGAGCGCGGCCGCCACCTCGGCGGACGCGGGCTCCAGGGCGTTGTGCAGGACGCGGGTCCCGGGGCGCTGGCCCGCCGCCTCCAGGTCGTCGTAGAGGCTGCTGAGCTCCAGGGGGCGCTTGACCTGGCTGTGCACGACCTGTGTACCGACGCCCCTGCGCCGCACGAGCAGGCCCTTGTCGACGAGGGACTGGATGGCCTGGCGGACGGTGGGCCGGGAGAGGCCGAGCCGTCCGGCGAGCTCGATCTCGTTGCCGAGGAGGCTGCCGGGGGTGAGGGCGCCGCGCTCGATCGCCGCTTCCAGCTGCTGGGCCAGCTGGAAGTAGAGCGGGATCGGGCTGCTGCGGTCGACGCCGAGCCGGAGGGTCAGGGCGGGGTCGTCGACCCGCTTGTCCTGAGCTGGTTTGGCGACTGGTTTGGACACGGCCCGAGCGTAGTGCCGGGAGATGATGACGGGAAGTTGTGAAGTCCTGTTGTCCGGACAGCGTGGTCGTCGGCCAGTACCTTTGTCCGGACAAAGGATTGACACCGTGGGGTGGGCATGGCGAGGGTGGGTCCATGCGCATCGGACTGATCGGAACGGGCCGTATCGGCACATTTCACTCGGCGGCCCTGAGCCGTCACCCCGACGTGACGTCGCTCGTCGTCGCCGACGCGGACCCGGTGCGGGCCGCCGACCTCGCGGCGCGGACGGGGGCGGTGCCCGCGCCCTCGGTGGACGACGTCTTCACCATCGGGGTGGACGCCGTGATGGTCACGGCGGCGACCTCGGCGCACGCCGAACTGATCGGCAGGGCGGCGCGGGCCGGGCTCCCGGTCTTCTGCGAGAAGCCCATCGCGCTCGACCTGCCGGGCACGCTGGCCGCGCTCGCCGAGGTCGAGGCCGCGGGCACGGTGCTGCAACTGGGCTTCCAGCGGCGCTTCGACGCGGGGTACGCGGCGGCGCGCGCGGCGGTGCGCGCGGGCCGGCTCGGGCGGCTGCACACCGTTCGGGCGATCACCTCGGACCCGTGCCCGCCCCCGGCCGCGTACCTGCCGCTCTCCGGCGGCCTCTACCGCGACTGCCTGGTCCACGACTTCGACATCCTGCGGTGGGTGACCGGCCGCGAGGTCACCGAGGTGTACGCGACCGGCTCCGACGCGGGCCCCGCGATGTTCCGCGAGGCGGGCGACGTCGGCACGGCGGCGGCGGTCCTCACCCTCGACGACGGCACCCTCGCCACGGCGACGGCGACCCGCTGCAACGGCGCGGGCTACGACGTACGCATGGAACTGGCCGGAGAACTGGACCAGTTGGCGGTCGGCCTGGACGACCGCACGCCCCTCACCTCGACGGAACCGGCCGGTCCGCCCGCGCCCGTCAAGCCCTGGCCCGGCTTCCTGGAGCGCTTCGCCCCCGCGTACGAGGCGGAGCTCGCGGCGTTCGTCGAGGTCGTACGAGGGGAGCGGGAGAACCCCTGCGACGGCCGTGAGGCGCTGCACGCGCTGCGGATCGCGGAGGCGTGCGAACTGTCGCGGCGCGAGCGGCGGTTGGTGCTGATGTCCGAGATCCCCGCGGGCTGAGGCGCCCCGCAAGGGCGGACCGGACCGGTCGTCGGCGGCGTCAGGCGTCGAGGCGTTCCGTATACGCCTCGGTCGACGGGAGGGCGGCGGGGCTCGTCATGCCCGCCGACCAGAATCCGGCGGTGCCGGGGACGGCCGTCACACCGTTGAGGTAGGGAGCCGTCGCCGGGCCCGCCGGGCCTCGGACGACGGTCCAGCCGTCGCCGTCCCGGCGCAGATACGTACTGCGGCTCTGGTCCTGGTGGTTCCACCCCGATATCCAGGCGGCGCGGCCCCGCGCGTCACCCGCGATCCCGGACAGCGCTCCGAGGGTGAAGCCCGCCTCGACCCGGGTCCACGCCGTGCCGTCCCAATGGGCCAGGGCGGGATTGCCGGGGCGCCCCGGTGGTCCCCCGACACCGGCCTCGGTGCCCACGGCCCATACGTCGTCCGCGGCGGCCGCGTGCAGGTCCGCGATGCCGAGACGGCCGCCCGCGATCGGGGGCAGGACCGTCCATGACCCGTTCCAGCGGGCCACGAGCCCCCGCCAGCCGCCGCCGTACCCCTGGTCACCGCTCACCCAGATCTCGTCCGCTGTACGCACGACGACCCGGTACAGGATGGCGCTCGCGACCGGCAGCGGGTCCAGCCACCGCCACCGCCGCCCGTCCCCCATCAGCAGACGCACCGCGCCGCCCCGGCTGCCACAGATCCACACCCGCCGGTCGGGGCCGACCGCCACCGCTTCCAGCCTGACGCCCGGTTCGCCCCTGCCCGGGAACGTGGCCTCGCGCCAGGTGGCTCCGTCCCAGCGCAGCAGCGGGCTCGCGTTCCCCGCGGGCAGACCCACGCTCCACGCCGCGGTGGAGCAGACGCCCGCGACGTCGCTCAGCCGGCCCGTGTAGTCCAGGCGCGACAGGTCGGTCTTCGACCAGGTGCTGCCGTTCCAGAGCATGGCCAGCGCCCGCGCCTGCGACGACACGGAGAGGTTCTCCTCGCCGACGGCCCAGGCCAGTTCCGGCCCGGCCGCGGCGATGCCGCGCAGCTGTGCGGCCGGGGTGCTGCCTGGCGCCGGGACGGCCCGCCACTCCTGCGCGCCTCGCCCGGCCCAGGACCGGGGCGCCGGCGCGTCGGCCCGGACGGGGCCCGAGCCGAGGGTGACCCCTGAGAGTGCGCCGAT
Organism: Streptomyces sp. NPDC003379; assembly: GCF_053589195.1. NCBI lineage: Bacteria > Bacillati > Actinomycetota > Actinomycetes > Kitasatosporales > Streptomycetaceae > Streptomyces > Streptomyces sp. NPDC003379. The sequence continues at coordinate 68,341 of NZ_JBSFRK010000023.1, forward strand.
CGTCCCCGCCACAAATCCTCTTCGTCTCACCGCTGGTCCCTTCCACTCGGGTGGGCACTCGGGCAGTTCTCAGCCAGGAGGGACCACCGTGAACCAGCGACGCGCGGAGGACTAGCCACACAGGTGACAAACGCGGAGGACGCGGGTGCTCAGCCTTCCCGGTCCTCGTCCAGCAGCCCCGCGTCATGCGCCAACAGGGCGATCTGCACACGGTTGTTGAGGTCCAGCTTCGTGAGGATGCGGGACACGTGCGCCTTCACCGTGGCCACGCTCAGGAACAGCTGCGCCGCGATGTCCGCGTTCGAGCCGCCCCGGCCCACCGCCACGGCGACCTCGCGTTCGCGCTCGCCGAGCGTGTCGAGCCGGGACAGCGCGCGGCGCCTGCGGTCCAGTTGGGGGTTGTCGCCCGTCACTCGGGTGATCAGTTGCTGGGTCACCGACGGGGAGAGGACGGGCTCGCCCGCGGCGACCGCGCGGACCGCCGCGACGATCTCCGAGGGCGCCGTGTCCTTCAGGACGAACCCGGCCGCGCCCGCCCGCAGGGCCCGCAGGACCTGTTCGTCGGCGTGGAACGTGGTGAGGACGATGACCTCGGGCGCGTCGGGGCGCTTGCGCAGCGCCTCCGTGGCGGCGAGGCCGTCCATCATGGGCATGCGGATGTCCATCAGGACGACGTGCGGCCGGACTTCACCGACCAGCGGGGCGACCTCGGTGCCGTCGCCCGCCTCGCCGACGATCTCGATGTCGTCCGCGCCGCCGAGCATGAAGGAGAGCCCGGCGCGCACCAGCGGGTCGTCGTCGACGAGCAGCAGCCTGATCGGTTTCATGACGCCCACGGTAGCCAGGCCTCCAGGTGGAATCCGCCGTCGGGCCCGGGTCCGTGGGCGAGGCTGCCGCCCGCGAGGTGGGCACGTTCGGTGAGTCCGATCAGGCCCTGCCCGGAGCCGGGCACCTTCGGTACGTCGCCGGGCGGCGCGGGGTTGTGTACGGACATCGTCAGGCCCTCGCCGGGCGCGCCCGCGACGGTGACGGTGACCTCGGCGCCGGGGGCGTGCTTGCGGGCGTTGGTCAGGGCTTCCTGCGCGATGCGGTACGCGGTGCGGCCGAGGGCTGCGGGCACGGCCCCGGGGTCCGTGACCCGGCTGTCGAGGACGACCTTCATGCCCGCCTCGCGGGACTCGGCGACCAGCGCGTCCAGGGCGGCGAGCGTGGGCTGCGGGCGGCCCGGGGCGTCCGCGTCGCCGCCGCGCAGGACGCCGATCACCTGGCGCAGGTCCTGGAGGGCCTCGTGGGCGCTCTCCCGGATGACGCCCGCGGCGCGGACGATCTCCGCGCGGGGCGCGTCGGGGCGGAACTCCAGGGCGCCCGCGTGGACGCTGAGCAGGGTGAGGCGGTGCGCGAGCACGTCGTGCATCTCGCGGGCGATGGCCTCGCGGGCGAGCCGCTGGGCCTGTTCGGCGCGGAGCGCGGCCTCGTTCTCGGCGCGGACGGCGCGGTCACGCAGGCTGAGCAGGAGCTCGCGGCGGGAGCGCACGAACATGCCCCAGCCGATGACCGCCACGGTGATCAGCACCCCGAAGGCGATGGAGACCGCGTACGGCATGTCGGCATCGGGCCGCATCCAGTACGCGAAGGGGATCACCGCGAGCGAGGCCCCGCCGATCCACGCGACGTAGCGGAAGGGCCGGTGCACGGCGAGGGTGAAGAGGGCGACGGCCGCCGCGCCGCCCGCCGTGTCCGAGGCCATGCCGATCGGCACCATCGCGACGGCGAAGCCGACCGGCCGGCGTCTGCGCAGCCAGACGGCGGCGCAGGCGAGGGCCCCGAGGACCTGGTCGAACTCCGCGAGGCCCGGGGAGATGTGCGGGTTGGCGCTGATCGCGTCGGCGCCGGTCATCCCGATGAGGACGGCCGCTGCGAAGCAGGTGAAGTCGGCGAACCAGTCGCGCACGGTCCGCCGCGGCCTGCGCCCCGCCCGGCCCGGGTCGAACCCCGGGTCGAACTCCCGCGCGATGGCGGAGGGCAACGCCCACGGCCGTGCGTCCTCAGTACCGCTCATGGTCGACAAATCTACGCACCGTTGGCGGCCCGGGACGGCCCTGGACGGCCCGCGCGCGTGATCGGCTACGAAAGTCGCGCGGAGTGAGGATCTTCACCATGAAGCGGCTACTGGAATTTCTCGGTGTCGTCCTGCTGATCCGGGGCGCCGGTGGCGTGGTCCACGAAGTCACCGACGAGCGGCACGGCTGGGGGCTGCTGCGGCGCTTCGGCGTCCTTGATGACCGCGTCCGTTTACCGCCAGCCGACGCCCTCGCGAACGTCTTTCATTGAACCCGCAAGCACTTACCGCCCAGAGCGGCGGATATGTGGATATCCCGATGAAGACGCGGAAGAGGTACGGACATGTCTACTCTCACCGGCAGGACGGCCCTGGTCACCGGCGGCAGCCGCGGCATGGGCGCGGCGATCGCGCTGCGCCTGGCCCAGGAGGGCGCGGACGTGGCGATCACCTACGTCCACAGTGAGGCGGCGGCCCACGAGGTCGTCGCGAAGATCGAGTCCATGGGGCGGCGCGGCATCGCCGTCCGGGCGGACGCGGCCGACCCGGGGGACGCCGCGGGCGCGGTGGAGCGCGCGGCCGACGACCTGGGCGGCCTGGACATCCTGGTGAACAACGCGGGCATCGGAGTCCTCGGCCCCTTCGGCGACTTGACGCTCGCCGACGTCGACCGGGTTCTGGCGGTCAACGTACGAGGGGTCTTCCTGGCCTCCCAGGCGGCGGCCGGACGGCTCCGCGACGGCGGCCGGATCATCACCATCGGCAGCTGCATCGCGCAGCGGGTGCCGGGCCCCGGCGGCACGCTCTACGCGACGAGCAAGGCGGCGCTGATCGGCCTCAACAAGGCGCTCGCGAGGGAGCTCGGCGGGCGCCGGATCACCGCGAACCTGGTCCAGCCGGGCCCGATCGACACCGACATGAACCCGGCGGGCGGCCCCTTCGCCGACGGGCAGAGCGCGATGACGGCGCTCGGCCGCTTCGGCTCCGCCGAGGAGGTGGCGTCCCTGGTCGGCTATCTCGCCGGGGACGACGCCGCGTACGTCACCGGCACCGAGCTGTCGGTCGACGGCGGCCACGCCGCCTGACGTGCCCGGGACATGGGTGCGGGGCGCACCGGGGCTGTCCACCCGGTGCGCCCCACGTTCAGCGGGAGCGGGCGCGGATCAGCCGCCCAGCTCCTGGTGGCGGGCCACCAGCTTGGCCGCGCCGTCCTCGGTCAGCGAACCGAACAGGCGCAGGCGGGAGATGCCGCCGTCCGGGAAGATGTCGACGCGCACATGCGTGCCGACGACCGGGGCGTCCAGGACGAAGCGGTGGTTGGTGTCGGGCTGCAGCCGGGTGCGGGGCAGCGCCTCGACCCACTCGCCGCCCTCTCCCCCGTCGCGTACGGAGAGGGAGGCCCAGCCCGCCGAGTTGCCCTTGAGGTAGGCGGTGTCGATCTCGACGGCGCGGATCTCGGACCGCTGGACGAGCTGGTAGCGGATCCAGTCGTTGCCGTTGTCGCGGCGGCGGCGGGTCTCCCAGCCGTCGTCCATCTTGCGGGAGCGGCCCGGCTGGATGGTGTTGGTGGCCGGGGAGTAGAAGCGGTCGGAGGCGTCCTCGACCCGGCCGCCGTTCTCCAGGGCGACGACGTCGAACGTGCCGAGCGCGGCGAGCCACTTGGGGTCGGCGGCGACCTCGCCGTACACGCGCAGGCGGGCTATGCCGCCGTCCGGGTGCTGGTTGACCCGCAGGTGCGTGAAGCGCTGCTCGATGCCGACGGCGAAGCCGTTGGCGGCGTGACCGCCGACGGGCGTACGCGGGACGAGCGTCGTCCACTTCACGTCGTCGCCGCAGAGCTCTTCCGGCGTCGGCGAACCCTCGACACTGGTGCCCTCGACGGAGACGGCCTGGGGGTAGTTGCCGCGGAAGTGGGCGGTGTCGATGACGATGCCGCGGATGACGCCGGGGGCGCCGAGGCGCACGAGCGCCCAGTCGTGGTCGTCCTCGGTGGGCCACGGGTGCTCGCCCGACACACCGCGCCGGCGGCGGGTTTCCCAGCCGTCCATGACCTTGCCCTTGTGCCCGAAGTGCTCGGGGTCGAACACGGCGGGGTGCGGGAGCAGCAGGTTCTCGCGCATCGCGAAGAACTCGTCGTTGGCGGCGATCACACCGGCGCCGAGCTGCCGGTCGGCGAGGTTGGCGTACTGGGTGAAGGGGAAGTCGGCCGTGCGGTAGTCGGCGTAGGGCTCGCCGCCGCCGTAGGGGCTCGCGTCGCCGGTGAAAGTAGCCACAGGGGTTGTGTGCTGCGCCGTCACTGTTTCAGTTGTTCCTTTCCAGAAGCCGGCCTGCGGGTTCGCTGAACTCGCCGCCGTGCAGGATGCGTTCGCCGCGCAGCCAGGTGGACTTCACGACGCCGCTGAGGGTCTTGCCCGCGTACGCCGTGACTCGGTTCCGGTGCTGGAGCTCCGCGGGATCCACGGTGAAGGTCTCGTCGGGCGCCAGGACCGCGAAGTCGGCGTCGCGGCCGGCCTCGATGGCGCCCTTCTGGTCGAGTCCGACCAGCTGTGCGGTGCGCGTGGACATCCAGCGCACCACGTCCTCAAGGCCGTACCCCCGCTTGCGGGCCTCGGTCCAGACCGCGGGCAGGCTCAGCTGGAGGCCGGAGATGCCGCCCCACGCGGTCGCGAAGTCGTCGGTCTTCAGGTCGGCGGTGGAGGGCGAGTGGTCCGTGACGACGCAGTCGATGGTGCCGTCGGCCAGCGCTTCCCACAGCAGGTCCTGGTTGCCTGCCTCCCGGATGGGCGGGCAGCACTTGAACTCGCTCGCCCCGTCGGGGACCTCCTCGGCGGTCAGCGTCAGATAGTGCGGGCAGGTCTCCACCGTCAGCTTGACGCCCTCGCGCTTGGCGGCGGCGATCAGCGGCAGCGCGTCCGACGACGACAGGTGCAGTACGTGGATCCGGGCGCCGATCCGCTTCGCGACGGCGATGAGGCCCTCGATGGCGGTGTCCTCGGAGACGCGGGGCCGCGTCTGGAGGTAGTCGGCGTACTTGGGGCCGCTCTTGTGCGGGGCGGCGTCCAGCTCGTGCGGGTCCTCGGCGTGCACGATGAGGAGCCCGCCGAACCCGGCGATCTCGGCCATGGAGGTGGCGAGCTGGTCCTGGTTCAGCTCGGGGAACTCGTCGACGCCGGAGGGCGAGAGGAAGCACTTGAAGCCGTAGACGCCCGCGTCGTACAGGGGCTTGAGGTCCGCCACGTTGTCGGGCAGGGCGCCGCCCCAGAAGCCGACGTCGATGTGCGCCTTGGGGCGGGCGACGTCCTGCTTGGTCCGCAGGTTGTCCACCGTGGTCGTCGGCGGCAGGGAGTTGAGGGGCATGTCGACGAGGGTGGTGATGCCGCCGGCCGCGGCGGCGCGGGTGGCGGTCCAGAAGCCCTCCCACTCCGTGCGGCCGGGGTCGTTCACATGGACGTGCGTGTCGACGAGGCCGGGCAGCAGGACGTCGTCGCCGAAGTCCTCCAGGCGTGCGCCGTCCGGTACGGCGGCGTCGTACGCGCCGACGGTCACGATCTTCCCGCCGGAGACGGCGACCGAGGCGGCGCGGGTCCCTTCCGGGGTGACGACGCGGGTGGAGCGCAGCACCAGGTCCACATGCACGCCGACGCCTGCGTCCACGTCCACGCCGTCCACGCCGTTCACGTCCTTCTCGGACACCCGCGTCCCCTTTCTTCTGTTCCGCTTCACAGACCTTTTGTTTCCGCTTAACGGAATTCAACGTTCTGTTGAAGGAGTTTTCACGCTCCGCCCCGCGGCGTCAAGGGCGGACTTCCCCACTGGACGTTTCCACAACGTGGAATTAGAATTCCGCTTGCCAGAACGTAGCTACCCACAACGGCAGCGTCACGGATCACGGGACAACCCTGCGGAGAACCGGGCAAAACCCGTCTGACCGGGGATGACGCCCCCTCGCGCGAGAGCCCCCGGGAAGAACCGCCCGGTAGGCTGCTTCCTTGCCCGCCAGCACCGAAAGGAACGCGCCGTGCCGACGTCAAGCGCCAACGACGCCCCTGCTGAAGTCGCCGTCTCGAAGCCCCCCGCCGCGAGCGGCGGTGTGCAGTCACTCGAGCGCGCCTTCGATCTGCTCGAACGGATGGCGGACGCGGGGGGCGAGGTCGGTCTCAGCGAACTCTCCGCCAGCAGCGGCCTTCCCCTCCCGACGATCCACCGCCTCATGCGCACGCTGGTCGCCTGCGGCTACGTACGCCAGCAGGCCAACCGCCGCTACTCGCTGGGCCCGCGCCTGATCCGCCTCGGCGAATCGGCCTCGCGGCTGCTCGGCACCTGGGCCCGGCCCTACCTCGCCCGCCTCGTCGAGGAGACCGGTGAGACGGCCAACATGGCGCTGCTCGACGGCGACGAGATCGTGTACGTCGCACAGGTGCCGTCCAAGCACTCCATGCGGATGTTCACCGAGGTCGGCCGGCGGGTCCTGCCGCACTCCACGGGCGTCGGCAAGGCGCTGCTCGCGTACACGCCGCCGGAGGAGGTCCGGGCGCTGCTCGCGCGCACCGGGATGCCGGCGGCCACCGAGAAGACGATCACCACGCCGGACGGGTTCCTCGACGCGCTCGACGAGGTCCGCCGCGCGGGGTACGCCGTCGACGACAACGAGCAGGAGATCGGCGTGCGGTGCCTCGCCGTGCCGGTGCCCAACTCGCCCACGGCGGCGGCCATTTCCATCTCCGGCCCTGCGGGTCGGGTCACCGAGGCGGCCACGGAGAAGATCGTGCCGGTGTTGCAGCAGGTGGCTGTGGAGCTGTCTTCGGCCCTGACCAACGCGGGGGCCGGCTCCTGAGCCTTAGCCGGTGTCGGCGTCTGTTGCCGGGTCTCGGGGTTTGACCAGGCCCGATTCGTAGGCCGCTATGACCGCCTGGGCCCGGTCGCGGGCGGGCAGCTTGTCGAAGATGCTGGTGATGTAGTTCTTGACCGTGGACAGGCTGATGTCCAGGGCGCGGGAGATCTCGGTGTTGTCGAGGCCGGTGGCCATCAGACGCCACACCTCCACCTCGCGGGGAGTGAGTTCGCCGAGATGGGTGGCGGGCGCCGGCCGTGCGTCGCGGGGCGCCCGTACGAACGTGGAGATCAGCCGGGTGAGCAGCCGCGGCGCGACCGCGGCTCCCCGGCGTGGACGGTGCGGATCGCCGCGCTCAGGTCCTCCGGGGAGCTGTCCTTGGGCAGGAATCCATAGGCCCCGGCGCGCAGGGCGCCCACGACGTACTCGTCGAGGTCGAAGGTGCTGAGCGCGAGGACCCGGCAGCCGGGCACGGCGGCGGCGAGTTCCGCGGTCGCGCCGACCCCGTCGAGGACGGGCATCCGGATGTCCATCACCACGACGTCCGGGCGCAGTCGGCGGGCGAGGGTCACGGCCTGCGCGCCGTCCTCGGCCTCTCCCACCACCTCGAAGGACGGGTCGGGCGAGAGGATCAGCGACAGGCCGCGCCGCACCAGCGGCTGGTCGTCCACGATGAGCACCCTGATTGTCGGCGGCGTCGGCCCGTTCCCGGTCATCGGCGCGCCTCCTCGTGCCCGCCGGCCGCCTCGTACGTCTCGTACGTCTTGTCCGCCTCATCCGGGGGCAGCGGCAGGTCGGCCAGCACGGCGAACCCTCCATCGGCCCGCGGGCCGACCGTGAGGGTGCCGCCGTGCAGGGCGACGCGCTCGCGCATGCCGATGAGGCCGTAACCGCCCGAGCCCGCGGCCGACGCCCCCTCCTGCGGCGGTGCGCCTCCGCCGTCGTCGCGGACCTCGATGGTGACCCGTTCCTCGCCGTACGTCAGCTGTACGGAGGCGCGGGCGGCCCCCGCGTACTTGCGGGTGTTGGTGAGCGCCTCCTGGGCGATCCTGAACACCGTGAGGCCGACGGTCGGCGGCAGTGGGCGCCGGGGCCCGCGGACGCCGAACTCCGTCGGCAGTCCGGCGAGGCGCGACTCGTCCACCAGGCGGTCGAGGTCCTCGACGCCGGGCTGGGGCAGCGACGGCGCGGCCTCCGGTTCGTCGCCGGCCCGCAGCACGTCGAGGAGCTGGCGCATCTCGCGCAGGGCGAGCCGTCCGGAGGACTCCAGGGTGACCAGGGCGTCCCGGACCACCTCCGGCTGCGCGAGGTTGGCGCGGGCTCCGCCGGCCATCAGCTGCATGGTGGTGATGTGGTGGGCCACGATGTCGTGCAACTCCCGTGCGATGCGGCGGCGTTCGTCGGCCACCGCGCGGTCGGCGAGGAGTCTGCGGTTGGCCGCCACCTCGCGCTGCCAGCGGTTGACCGCCAGTGCGGTGCCGACGACGATCAGGGTGGTGAGGGGCGAGGTGAGGGCGTCCTGCCAGGACGGGATCCGGCCGCCGCTCTGGCTCAGCAGGGTCAGCGACACCGTCGCGAACGCGGCGGCCGCCGTCACCCTGCCGGGGCAGGCCCTGGCGACCGAGTAGAGGGCGACCACCAGGACGGCGCCGAAGTGCCTGGGCAGGGGCACGGTCAGGGCGGCCGTCGCGTCGAGCGCCAGGACGGCGGCGAGCGCCGCCACCGGGTGCTCGCGCCGGGCGAGCAGCGGCATGGCCGCCAGCGCGACGAGGAGGAATCCGGTCACGCTCACGACGTGCCGGCCGTCCGGGTCGTTGAAGAACACGTAGCTGAGCAGGTTCAGCGCACAGGCCCCGCCGGTCACGAGTGCGTCGTTACGGGACCACGGCGGCTCGGCGCCGTCGGTGCGCAGCGGCTCCCGGGCATCGCCGGCCCCGGCGTATCGGCTCCTGGACATGTCCGTTGTCCCCCCCCTGTGTGTGGACAGGGTTGCACAGCGCCCTTCGTGGCAGCACCGGCGGCAGCGGGCCGTGGCGCCCGTCCCGGTCGCCGACCCGCGTCGTGACCAGGACCAGGGTCCTGGTCACGGGCCGCGGAGGGACCCAGGGCCCCGGTCCGGATCATCCGCTGCCACGACGCCCGGTGGCACCTGCCGGTGATGGTCTGGGGACATGCCGGGAGCCCCCGGCAGACGTCCGCTTCAAGTCCGTCCGCCGGAGGACATTTTGATCCGCGCCCTGACCGGATACTCCACCGGAAACCCGTGGAAGGTCATCGCTCTCTGGGTGGTGCTGGGTGTCGTGCTGAGCGCCCTGACGCCCGTACTGACCGCCCGCGTCACGCAGCACCGGACCGGTGACTTCCTGCCCCGCAGCTACGACTCGGCCGCCGCGCTGCACATCGCCCAGGAGCAGTTCGGCGACGACCCCGACGCCACCACGGTGACGGTGCTGGTCGCCCGCTCCGACGGCGAGGCCCTCGACGCCGCCGACCGGAAGCGGATCGCGGGCGGGGCGAAGAAGCTGGCCGAGCGCCGGGTGGTCATGCCCAGGGAGGACGACCGCCCGGACTTCATGGTCCCGGACCGCTCCCAGACGCCTCGGATCGCCCCGGGGGTGACGGCGCCCGACCGGAGTTTCGAACTGCTCTCCGTACAGCTGACCGGGAACCCCTCGGACAAAGGCGTCCAGGGCGTCTACCGGACCTTCCGGGACTCCGCCCGCACGGAGTTCTCCGAGGCGGGGATGCGCACCGGTTTCACCGGGAGCCTCGCCGACACCGTCGACACCACCGATGCCCACGAGACCGCCTCGAAGGTCGGGGGCGCCCTCGTCATGGGGTTCATCGTCCTGCTCAACGTGCTGGTGTTCCGCAGCGTGCTGGCGGCCCTGCTGCCGCTGCTCGCGGTCGCCGTCATCGGCGGCACGGCGGCGGGCGCCGTCGCGGGCGCCGCGCTGCTCACCGGGCGCAAGCTCGACGCGGGCACCCCGGACCTGATCAACGTGGTCCTGCTCGGCATCGGCATCGACTACCTGCTGTTCCTGCTCTTCCGCTTCCGCGAGCAGCTGCGCGACCGGCCCGGGCAGCCCGCCCGTGAGGCGGCCGAGCAGGTCTCCGGCCGGGTGGGCACCGCGATCACCTCGGCGGCGCTGACCATCGTGGCCGCGTTCGCCACGCTGGGCGTGGCGACCTTCGGGCAGTTCCGCTCGCTGGGCCCCGCGATCGCCGTCGCGGTCCTGGTGATGCTGCTCGGCAGCCTCACCCTGCTGCCGGCGCTGCTCGCGGCCGCCGGGCGCAAGATGTTCTGGCCCTCCAAGACCCTGCGCCACAAGACCGGCGAAGGCCGTGCCGCCCGCCTCGGCGCGCTGGTCACACGACGGCCCCTGACGATGCTGGCCGCCTCCGTCGCCCTGCTCGCCGCGCTGGCCGCCGGGCTGACCGGCATCCGCATGGACTACGGCCGGGCCGACTCCGGTGACCGGACCCCCGCGGCGGCCACCGCGGCCGAGATCTCCCGCGCGCTGCCGGCCGGTGTGTCCGACCCTACGAGCGTCTTCGTCACCGCCAAGGACGGCGCCACCCTCACCGCCGGCCGACTGGACGGCCTCTCCCGGGCGCTCACCCGCGTCAAGGGCGTGGGCAAGGTCGCGGAGACCGTCCTGAACAAGGACCGCCGTGCCGCCCGCATCGACCTCTACCTGACCGCGGACGCGCAGAGCCGACGGGCCCGCGACGTGGCCTCCGGACCGGTCCGGGACGCGGTCGCCCGGCACGCGCCCGCCGGGACGGCGGCATACGTGGGCGGGACGGCGGCGGTCTTCGCCGACATCTCCACCGCCGTCGACCACGACCTGAAGATCGTGTTCCCGGTCGCGGCCGCGCTGATCGCGTTGATCCTGCTGCTGCTCCTGCGCAGCCTGCTCGCGCCGCTGGCCCTGATGCTCTCCGTCGGGCTCGGCTTCGCCGCCACCCTCGGCGCGGCCACGCTGCTCTTCCAGCACGGCCTCGGCGAGCCGGGCGTCAGCTTCACCCTCCCGCTGGTGCTGTTCCTGTTCGTCGTGGCGCTCGGCACCGACTACAACATCCTGATCGCCGACCGGATCCGCGAGGAGATGCGGCGACCGGGCCCGGCGCGGGCCGCGGTGGCCCGCGCGGTCCAGCACACGGCGCCGGCCATCGCGACGGCCGGGCTGGTCCTGGCCGGCTCCTTCGCCACGCTCGCCACGAGCCCCGGTCAGGAGCAGGTCGCCTTCGCGATGGCGCTCGGCATCATGCTCTCCGCACTCGTCCTCTCGCTGATCCTGGTCCCCGCCGTCGCCGCGCTCCTCGGCCGCTCCCTGTGGTGGCCGACCCGACCTCGCCCCACCGGGGGCGACCGTGCGGATTCCGCGTCAGCACCCGCACCTGCTGCGCCTGCGCCCGACAGGGTCAAGACGTACTGAGACTCTGGTGGGCGCAGGAACCCGGGCGCCCCTGCGCCCACCAGAGCCCCCTACCCCGCCCCTCCGCGGCGCCCATCCCCCAGCCTGCCATCCACCATCGACACCACCCGGTCCGCGACAGCGAGCCCCGCCCTGTCATGGGTGACCAGCACCGTCGCCGTCCCCCGCTCCCGCGTGAGCCCCGCCAACAGGGCAAGCACCGCAGCCCCCCGCTCATGATCCAACGCACTGGTCGGCTCATCGACCAGCAACACCGCGGGCCCGTTCATCAGCGCCCGCGCGATCCCGACCCGCTGCCGCTGTCCCCCGGACAGCTGATGCGGACGCCGCCCCGCCTCCCCCGCGAGCCCCACCGCGTCCAGCAACTCCCGCGCGCGGCCCCGCACTTCCGCCGCCCGGGAGCGCCGCCGCCGCCCGTCCACATGCGCCATCAGCTCCAACTGCTCCACCGCCGTCAGCGAGGCCAGCAGATTCGGCTGCTGGAAGACGATGCCCAGGCGGCGGCGCCGCAGCTCCGCCTTCTCGGACCGGCTCAGCGTCGCCGTGTCCACGCCGTCGACCACGACCCGCCCCCGCTCGGGCGTGACCAGCGTCGCCGCGACGGCGAGCAGGCTGGACTTGCCGGACCCGGAGGGCCCCACGACCGCGGTCATGGTGCCGGCGGGCACATCGAGCCCGACGCCGTCCAGCGCGGTCAGCCGCCCCGCGCCGTCGGGATACGTGAGCGTGACGTCCTTCAGCAGCAACGACTGACTCATCGAGCACTCCCCAGCGCGACCAGCGGATCGACGGCGGTGATCCGTCGCACGGAAAGACCGGCCCCGACCGCGCCCAGCGCGATCATCACCCCGGCGGGCCACAGCACGGTCGACGGTTCCAGGACGAACGGCACGTCACCGCCGCTGATGGCCCCGCCCACCGCCGCGGCGATCCCGGTCCCCACCGCCGTACCGGCGACGAGCATCGCCACGGCCTGCCCCAGCGCGTCCCGCAGCAGATAGGGCGTGGAGGCGCCCAACGCCTTCAGGACGGCGATGTCGGCGCCCCGCTGGATCGTCCAGACGGTGAAGAACGCCCCTATGACCAGCGCGGAGATCGCGAACAGGAAGCCCCGCATCAACTGCAGGGACCCGTTCTCGGCCTCGTACGAACCGATGGCGGAGAGCGCGCCGTCGAGCGACTCCGTCTCCGTCCCCGCGGCCTCGTCCCCGGCGGCGAGGTCGACGCCAGCCGTCGTCCGCAGCGCGATCACCGTCGCCTGCCGCCCGTCCACGGAGGTCCCCCGTTCCCCGGGCCCGGTCCCGGCCCGGTTCCCGAGCCGCTGCCACTCATCGAGGGAGATCCACACCACGGGCGTATGGCTGTACGAGGCGTCGGACGCGACCCGCGCGACCCGTTCCCGCAGGGCCCCGCCCCCGAGCCGGACGCGGTCGCCCACGTGGGCGCCGAGATCCTCGGCGGCCTTCTCGGAGAGCACCACCTGCCCCGGAGCGACGCCGTCCGGGGCGATCCCGGAGTCCGGCTCGACGCCGAAGGCGGAGACCGCGGCCGACCGGTCGCCCGTGGTGGCGCTGAGGGTGCTGATGCCGATGGGCTGCGCGGACGTCACTCCGGGGCGCTCGGCCCACGTATCCCAGGCGCGCTCCTCCACCAGCGAGTTGGTGAAGGAGACGGACTGGCCGTCCGGTGGCGCGGCGAACGCCAGGTGGTCGGCGGGCAGCCCGGTGACGGCCGAGGTGTTCTCCCTGGCGAGCCCGGCGGTCAGCCCGGACAGCAGGCCGACGAGCAGGGTGATCAGCACGACGACGGCTCCCATCAGGGCGAACCGCCCCTTGGCGAACCGTAGGTCTCTCCATGCGACGAACATGCCCCCACCCTGCGGCGACGGGCGGGGGCCGGGCATCGCGCCACAGCACGGTTCACTCGAATCGAAGGGGGGAGGCGCGTTTCAACCTTTTGGTTGAGGGGGGTGGGGGCGGCCGCCCGTACGGTGGAGGAGACAGAGCCACCGGCCGCGCCACCGAGACTTAGACGAGACCCGACGCCCCTCCCATGCCTCAAACCCAAGCCCAAACCCAAACCCAAGCCCAGGCCCGCGCCTCCCACACCCGCGTCCCCACCCCCGTAACCCTCGCCCTCCGCCTCTGCCTGCACGCCCTCCTCGCGGGGCTGCTGGCGCTCGCCGCGGTCAAGGCGCTGGCGGGCGGCGACTCCGAGGGGGCGCACCCCGCCGGGGTCGTCGCGGCGGCACTGCTCATGGCCGCCGTGTACGCGGCGGGCACGCTGAGCCCCGCCGTGGCCGGGGCGCGGCGCGCGGCGGCATGGTGGCTGGCGGCGCTGGGCGTGGCCTGGCTGGCGCTGCTGGCCCTCTCGCCGGACGGGCTGTGGGCGGCGTTCCCGCTGTACTTCCTGCAACTGCACCTGCTGCCGATCCGCTGGTCGCTGCCCGCGGTCCTCGTGACGGCGGGGGCCGCGATCGGAAGCTTCGTGGTGCACAGCTCGCAGGTCACGCCGGGCAGTTTCATCGGGCCGCTGCTCGGCGCTGCGGTGGCCGTGGCCACGGTTCTCGGGTACGAGGCGCTGTACCGGGAGAGCGAGCACCGCCGCGAGCTGATCGACGAGCTCATGGCCACGCGGGCCGAACTGGCCGCCGCCGAGCGGACCGCGGGCACGCTGGCCGAGCGTGAGCGGCTGGCGCGGGAGATCCACGACACGCTCGCGCAGGGCCTGTCGTCGATCCAGTTGCTGCTGCGGGCCGCGCAGCGGGCCCTGCCGGACGGCTCCCCGGCCGCGCCGCACATCGAGGGGGCGCGGAGGGCCGCGCAGGACAATCTGGCCGAGGCCCGCCGTTTCGTACGCGCGCTCTCGCCACCCGACCTGGAGCGCGGTTCGCTCGCCGGGGCCCTGGAGCGGCTGAGCGCGTCGAGCGCGGGGCCGCGTGTGCGGTTCTCGCTCAGCGGTACGCCGGTACAGCTGCCCACCCCGTACGAAGTGGCGCTGCTGCGCGTCGCGCAGTCCGCCCTGGCGAACACGGTGCGACACGCGGAGGCCACCCGCGCCGAGATCACCCTGACGTTCATGGAGGGTTCGGTCACGCTGGACGTGGTGGACGACGGCCACGGCTTCACCCCGCCGGCCGCCGGGACACTAGACGGTACGGGCCCGCACGGCACGGCCCCGGGCGACGCGGGCCCGGACGACGACGGCAGCCCAAGTGAGAGCACCTCCGGGCTCCCCACCCAGTCTCCGGACGGCACCACCGCCCCCATGGCCGGCGGCGCGCCCAAGGACACGGGTCCGGATGGCGCGGCCCCGGGCGACGCAGGCCCGGACGACGACGGCAGCCCAAGTGACGGCGGCCGCGGGCTCACCACAGTGCCGACGCCCACCCAGTCGCCGGACGGCACCGCCCCGACAGCCGACAGGGCTCCGACGGGCGCGGCCCCGGGCGACGCAGGCCCGGACGACGACCGCCGCCCAAGTGACAGCGGCGGCTTCGGGATTCCCGCGATGCGGGCCCGGGCCCGGTCGCTGGGCGGTGCCTTCACCGTCGAGTCCGGGCCGGGGCAGGGCACGGCGGTGGCGATCTCGCTGCCGCTGCCCGCGCTGTCGAAGGAGGCCGCCGCGTGACGCGGGCGCCCGGGGCGACGGTACGGCTGCTGCTCGCCGACGACCATCCCGTCGTACGCGCCGGTCTGCGCGCGGTCCTCGACGCGGAGCCGGACTTCGAGATCGTCGCGGAGGCGGCGACGGCCGAGGCGGCGGTGGAACGGGCCGCGGAGGCCGGACCTGAGGGCGTCGACGTCGTCCTTATGGACCTTCAGTTCGGCGCGGGGATGCATGGCGCCGCCGCGACCGCCGCGATCACCGCGCGCGAGGGGGCGCCGCGTGTCCTGGTCCTCACCACGTACGACACGGACGCGGACATCCTCGCGGCGGTGGAGGCGGGCGCGGCGGGATACCTCCTGAAGGACGCGCCACCCGAGGAGTTGGCCGCGGCGGTCCGCACCGCGGCGTCGGGCCGGTCGGCCCTCGCGCCCGCGATCGCGCACCGCCTGATGGACCGCATGCGGGCACCCGCGCAGGCGCTGAGCCGCCGGGAGCTGGAGGTGCTGCGCCTGGTGAAGGACGGCCTGTCGAACCAGCAGATCAGCAAGGAACTCTTCCTGAGCCAGGCCACCGTCAAGTCCCACCTGGTGCACATCTACGCCAAGCTCGGCGTGGACTCCCGCACGGCGGCGGTCGCGACGGCCACGACCCGCGGCCTGATCCGCAGCGGTCCTTGACTCCACCGCCTGGTACGCGACACCTCTATGCCCGCCCCTATGCCCCTATGCCCCTCAGCCTCACTCCCCCTCACTCCCCCACCAACGCGAAGTCCTCCGCCCTCACCCTGCGCAACGCCCGCCGCAGGCGTCTCGGCACCCGCGGGGACGGGACGACGAGGATCGGGCACGTGGTGCGGGCGCGGACGTGGCGGTGGGTTCGGGTGGGGCGGGATCCGGTGGGGCGGGTGCCGAGGACGAGGAGGTCGTCCGGCCGGGAGGCCAGTTCGCTCAGGGCGCGGCCCGGCCGGGACCGGATCACCCGGCGCTCGGACTCGACGCCGGGCGGCGCACCGCCGAAGACGTCGTCGAAGGCGCGGTCGAGGCGGGCCCGGGCCTCGGCCTGCCAGTGGCGTGCCCACGCCCGGTCGGGGTGGCGCAGGTACAGCGCCTCGCCCTCCGGCGGCTCCCAGGCGATCACCGCGACGAGTACGCGGTGACCGCGCCGCGCCTCCTCCGCGGCGACCCGCAGCGCGGCGAGGCTCGCGAGCGACCCGCTCACCCCCACGACGACGCGTCCGCTCTCCGTCCTTGCCATCTGCACCCCTCCTGGGCCAAAAAGTGGAAAACCGGCTGGTTGAAGCCGGCTGAGAGGGAGTCTGTACGCTGATTGGCCTGGAGAGCAGGGCCAATACGCGGGAGTTGGCATGGCAGAGGCACGGGTGGTCCACACGGTGGACAGGAGGCTGGGCAGCCGTCAGCTGGCCGGCCTGCTGACCGGAACGGCCGGCGAGCACCCGGGCTACCGCGCGCTCGCCCACGGCGTACGCACCCTTCTGCTGGACGGCCGTATCCCCCTGCACACCCGGCTGCCCGCCGAGCGCGAGCTGGCCGCGGCGCTCTCGGTGAGCCGGGCCACGGTCACGGCGGCGTACGACGTACTGCGCGAGGGCGGGTACGCGCGCAGCCGCCGCGGCGCGGGCACCTGGACGGAGCTGCCGGAGGGGCGGCGGCCGTCCAGCGTGGCCGTGTTCGAGGCGGGCGACGGCGTGCTCGACCTCGCGGTGGCGGCGCCCGGCGCCCCGGAGCCGGAGCTGACCGCGGCGCTCGGCGCCGCGGCCGCGATGCTGGCCGAGCACGCGCCGACGCCGGGCTACCACCCGTACGGCATACCGGAGTTGAGAGCGGCCGTCGCCGAGCGCTTCACGCGGCGCGGCCTGCCCACGCTCCCGGAGCAGATCCTGATCACCACGGGCGCCCAGCACGCGCTCTCGCTGACCCTGTCGCTCCTCGGCAGCCAGGGCGACCGGGTCCTGGTCGAGAACCCCTCGTACCCCAACGCCCTGGACGCGATGCGCCGCGCGGGCCTGCGCGTGGTGCCCGTGCCGGTCACGGACGACGGCTGGGACAGCGGGCTCGTCGAGTCGTCGCTGCGGCAGACGGCGCCCCGTATCGCGTACCTCGTACCGGACTTCCAGAATCCGACCGGCAGTCTGATGCCGCGTGAGCAGCGCGTACGCATCCTGGAGACGGCCCGCGCCACGGGCACCTGGCTGCTGATCGACGAGACGATCGCCGACATCGCGCTCGACGGCCCGCCGCCCGCGCCGTTCGCGTCGCTGGCGCCGCACGGCGCGGGCGAACAGGTCGTGACCGTCGGCTCGTTGAGCAAGTCGCACTGGGGCGGGCTACGCATCGGCTGGGTGCGGGCGGGCTCGAAGCTGATCACGGAGCTGGCGATGGCACGGGTGCCGGTCGACATGTCGACGCCGGTCATCGAGCAGCTGGTGGCGCTGCATCTGCTGCGGGGCATGGACGACGTGCTGCGCGAGCGGCTGCCGAGGCTGCGGGCGCAGCGGGACGCCCTCGCGGCGTCGCTGGCCCGCCATCTGCCGGAGTGGCGCTGGCGGTTGCCGCCGGGCGGGCTCTCGCTCTGGGTGGACCTGGGACGGCCCGTCGCGTCCTCGCTGGCCCGCGCGGCGCTCGCGCACGGCGTACGGATCGAGGGCGGCTCACGCTTCGGGGCGGACCCCGGAACACACGAACACCGCCTCCGCGTTCCGTACACCCTCCCGCCCGAGCTGTCGGAACAGGCGGCGATCCGCCTGGCGGCGGCACTGGCCGGGGACCTCCGGACGACCGACGCCGACGCGAGCCGCCGCCCCTGGGTGGCATAACGACACGGAGGCCGACACCGACGTACGCCCCATACGCCGGGTACGCCGGGTACTCCCTGTCCTCCCTGTACTCCCTGTCCTCCCTGGACCGCCGGGCCCCCCGCCTCAGCGTCCGCCCTGCTCCCCGAACATCTCCACCGCGCCCCGCACCGCCGCGAGCCCCGTCGCCAGCGCGCTGACGGAGCCGATCGCGCCCGCGACGAGCAGCAGGGACCGCCGCAGGCGGGGGATCTCGGGGGTGCCGCCGGATGCCATGGCCGCGAGCGCGGCCAGTTCTTCCTCGGCGATGCCCCGGTCGGCGAATTCCGCCGGATGTGCGGCGAGTTCACGGCGCAGCCGGGCCACCGCGGCGCGCAGTTCCGCCACCCGCGGGTCCTCGTCGCCGCCCGTCACTCGCCTCTGCCCCATACTCCGCAACACAGCTCTCCCCCTCGCACGCCGCTGTACGCCGCCGTGCGGTTGTTCTCGTGCGTTTCCCGCGACCCCGTGCGGTGCTGGTCAGGCACCAGAGGGTCGTGGATCAGTAAACCGCTCCCGGCGCGGGATGCGCCACTTTCCGGGTGTATCCAGGAGTCATGACGACAGAGACTGAGATCGCCGGACTGCTGCTGGCCGCCGGCGGCGGCCGCCGCCTGGGCGGTCGGCCGAAGGCACTCCTGGAGCACCGGGGCCGCCCCCTGGTGGAACACGCCGTACGAGTGCTGCGCGACGCGGGCTGCGCGCGCGTGCACGTGGTCCTCGGCGCCTCCTCCGACGCCGTACGCGCGCGTGCCTCGCTCCCCGGCTGCGTACTGGTCGACAACCCGGACTGGGCGCAGGGCATGGGTTCCTCCCTCAGGGCCGGTCTCGCCTCGCTCCAGGACACGGACGCGACCGCCGCGCTGGTGTCTCTCGTCGACCAGCCGGGGATCGGCGCGGCGGCGACGGCGCGGGTGCGTGCCGCGTACCGGTCGCCGTCGACGCTCGCGGCGGCCGCGTACGAGGGGCAGCGCGGCCACCCGGTCCTGTTCGGCCGCGACCACTGGGCGGGGATCGGGACGACTGCGGTCGGCGACCGAGGGGCACGCGACTATCTGCGGGCGCACGCCGACGCGGTCACGCTGATCGAGTGCGGTGGGGTGGCCGACGCGTACGACATCGACACGGCGGAGGACCTGATCCACTTGGAGTGACCGGGATGGCACCCAGCGCCACGTTCTGTCGATGAAAAGAATCTCGACATCAACAAACGATTGAACTTCCACCATGAGGAAACTAGTATCCACTGACCAGAAGGCCCGTTACCTCGGACGGGGCCCCGCAGCCGCACCTCGGCTCCTGTGGCACTCAGTGCCACTGTGTCTGCCCGGCGGCTCGCCCGGCACCGTCCGCGCAGCTCTCTGAAGGAAGTGACAGCTCATGTCCGCACTAGCGCCGTCGCCGCTGGCCATCGTCGACGCAGAGCCCCTGCCCCGGCAGGAAGAGGTGCTCACCGACGCGGCCCTCGCCTTTGTGGCCGAGCTGCACCGGTTGTTCACGCCCCGGCGTGACGAACTCCTCGCACGGCGGGCCGAGCGCCGCGCCGAGATCGCCGCCACCTCCACGCTGGACTTCCTCCCGGAGACCGCCGCGATCCGCGAGGACGACTCCTGGAAGGTCGCCCCGGCCCCGGCCGCGCTGAACGACCGGCGCGTGGAGATCACGGGCCCGACCGACCGCAAGATGACCATCAACGCCCTGAACTCGGGCGCCAAGGTCTGGCTCGCCGACTTCGAGGACGCCTCCGCGCCCACGTGGGAGAACGTGGTCCTCGGCCAGCTCAACCTCACCGACGCCTACGAGCGCCGCATCGACTTCACCGACGAGCGCACGGGCAAGTCGTACGCCCTCAAGGACGCCGGCGAGCTCGCCACGGTCGTCATGCGCCCGCGCGGCTGGCACCTGGACGAGCGCCACCTCCAGTTCGAGGGCCGCGCGGTCCCCGGCGCGCTCGTCGACTTCGGCCTGTACTTCTTCCACAACGCCAAGCGGCTCGTCGAGCTCGGCAAGGGCCCGTACTTCTACCTCCCGAAGACGGAGTCGCACCTGGAGGCGCGCCTCTGGAACGACATCTTCGTCTTCGCCCAGGACTACGTCGGCATCCCGCAGGGCACGGTCCGCGCGACCGTCCTGATCGAGACGATCACCGCCGCGTACCAGATGGAGGAGATCCTCTACGAGCTGCGCGACCACGCCTCGGGGCTGAACGCCGGCCGCTGGGACTACCTCTTCTCCATCGTCAAGAACTTCCGCGACGGCGGCTCGAAGTTCGTCCTGCCGGACCGCAATCTGGTGACGATGACCGCCCCGTTCATGCGCGCGTACACCGAACTCCTCGTCCGCACCTGCCACAAGCGCGGCGCGCACGCGATCGGCGGCATGGCGGCGTTCATCCCGTCCCGCAAGGACGCGGAGGTCAACAAGGTCGCGTTCGAGAAGGTCAAGAACGACAAGGACCGCGAGGCCGGCGACGGCTTCGACGGCTCGTGGGTGGCGCACCCTGACCTGGTCCCGATCGCCATGAAGTCCTTCGACGCGGTCCTTGGCGACAAGCCGAACCAGAAGGACCGCCTGCGCGAGGACGTGCGGGTCGCGCCCGAGGACCTGATCGCCATCGACTCCCTCGACGCGAAGCCCACGTACGACGGCCTGGTCAACGCCGTCCAGGTCGGCATCCGCTACATCGAGGCCTGGCTGCGGGGCCTCGGCGCCGTCGCCATCTTCAACCTCATGGAGGACGCCGCCACCGCCGAGATCTCGCGCTCGCAGATCTGGCAGTGGATCAACGCGGGCGTCGTCTTCGAGAACGGCGAGAGGGCGACCGCCGACCTCGCCCGCCAGGTGGCGGCGCGGGAACTCGACGCGATCCGCGCCGAGATCGGCGACGAGGCGTTCGCGGCGGGCAAGTGGCAGCAGGCCCACGACCTCCTCCTCCAAGTCTCCCTGGACGAGGACTACGCGGACTTCCTCACCCTTCCCGCGTACGAGCGGCTGCGCTGACCTTCTTCGCGCGTACGTTCATGACCAGGCCCCCGGCACCGCACAGCGCCGGGGGCTTCGTCCGTGTCGGAGAGGCGCCCCGTCAGAGGCGCGCCCCGTCAGGGGCGCGGGGAACCGCGCGACCAGCCACGGCCGACCCGCACGACCCGAAACACACAGGCGGCAGCAGCGGCGGCGCGGTCAGTCAAGATGCGCCGACCAGTCCTGCTCAGCCGGAGGCTTCCCGTGCAGATCGGGAACGCGCTTGAGCCAATCGGGCCGCCCCTTCTCCGTGGCGGCGGCTCGCCGCGCGTCGGCCGCCGCCAGCTCCCCCCGGCTGGGGAAGTCGGTCGGCAGCCAGACCGCCGAGGAGCGCGCGCGGGCCAGCAGATAGCCGACGTACGCCTCGCGCACCTCGTCCGGCGAGGCGAACCCGGGCTCGTCGGCGAGCCAGGCATCCGGCACGAGGGCGACGATCTCGCGGAGCATGGACTCCGTGACGAGCGGCGACAGTTCCGCGTCGGCGGCGACCGTGTCGGGGCCGTAACCGCCGAGGGCGTGGTGGCGGAAGTCGTACGTCTTGTCGGGCGCGGACGCCCCCCAGCGGTGGTGGAAGACGAGGGCCGCACCGTGGTCGATGAGCCACAGCTTCGGCGGCCGGATACCGAACGTGGGCCAGACCATGAGGTTCGAACTGTGCACCGTGCGGTCGACGTTGGCCGTGAGGGCGTCGAGCCAGACGATCCTGCCGGCCTCCAGCGGTTCCACGTCGACGGCGTCCGGCGCGAAGTCCTTCGCCCCCGGCAGGAGATCCATGCCGAGGTTGAGCCCCGCGCTGGCGCGCAGCAGGTCCTGCACCTCCTGGTGCGGCTCGTCGACGGCGACCGCGGGGTCGAAATGAACGAGGACCAGCTCGGGAAAGCGCAGCCCGAGCCGCCGCGCCAACTCCCCGACAACGATCTCGGCGACCAGAGCCTTGCGCCCCTGGGCGGACCCGGTGAACTTCACGACGTACGTGCCCAGATCGTCGGCCTCGACCACGCCGGGGACGGAACCGCCGGTGCGCAGGGGCTCGATGTAGCGGGTCGCGGTGACCTCTCTCAGCATTTCCTCAGGCCACCCACTTCATCGCGCCTCCGGCATGAAGTGAGCATAGTAACCGGGGTAATCGCAGGCGAGGAGCGCCCGAGCCACCGCCCCACGGTCACCACGGACTCTCCCGTCCCCAGCATCGCCGAATCGCGTGGTGAGCAGCAAGGAGACCTTCCTCCACTGTCCCTCCGCATCCGGCCTCCCCAGGGCATGTCGACGACACGGGTCTTCTTCCTCTTCGGCAGAGTGAAGTACAGCGGCGTTTTGGGCCACCGCACGGATTTGGCGTGCACGGGGGGTGTCGAAGGGGTCGGATCGACTCGGCTGCCCCCGTCGTCCCAGGCACTGCCGACACGGCCCCATCGAGGGCCTCATGGCCGACCGAGCCGGGCTTTCACTCGTTCGGGTTAGATGCAGCTTTGTCCATCATGTAGTGGGCACGCCACTTAATAGGGCGTTTGGCTGCGGGCGGACTGTTATGGGCCTCAAGTTATGACCCATATCGAAGCGGAAGGGCACCGCTCCCGGTCAGCGACGCGCGTGTCCCGGTCGACGGGTGACAGCCCGTCGTGTGTATCCGCGTCGACCCGCGGTCAGCGCCCGAGCAGGCACTCCGCCGTGTCAGCGGAATCGACTCACATTCTCTGAAGGAGACACTCGCATGCAGTACGAGTCCACGTCGACCAGCACCGATAAAGCCGTCAGCCACACCACCACCGCCAAGCAACCGTATGAGCGTCCCACCCTCACCGAGGCCGGTGGCTTCCGCAAGATCACGGGCCTGGTCGGCAATGCCAACCCCGACCTGCTGGGCGGCCAAAGCTTGTTGTGACCGGTGTGGCGTTTCCGATGCCGTGTCCCTGAACGCGTCACTGACCGAGCGCATCGGCGGGCGGGGGCGGCTCTTGGCTGCCCCCGCCGTTCCATACCCGTGAGCGATGAGTTCAACGGATGCGTTGAACGGATGAGTTGAACGGAGGCCGCCGTGGCAGCCAACACTCCCCTTCCCCCTTCACCGTGGTTTGTCGCCTTCCCGGACACCGACGCGGTCGCGGACCATGCGGCCCGTGCCCGCGTCCTTGCCACCCAACAGATCGCACACGCCTCGGGCAGGCCCTGGCTCCTTGGCAACTGGGCGCCCGGCAGTGTCACGACGGCCACCCGCGGGCCCAACCGGCTCGCGGTATGCGGGGAACACGCCGTCACGGCCCTGGAGGCGGAACGGGCTGCGGCAGCCGCCTCGCCACGGCAACTCGACCTGTTCGCCGACAGGTGGCCGGGAAGCCACCATGTGATCGCCAGCCTCGGCGGCGAAGTGGTGGTGCGTGGCACCGTGAGCGGCGTGCGCAGCGTTTTCCACGCCGGTGTCCGGCAGTCCGGCGGGGGCCGCATCGCTTCCGACCGAGCCGACATCCTGGCCGCTCTGGTTGACGCCCGGCTCGACGAGAAGCGCCTGGCCATCCAACTTCTGAGCCCCGGTACGCTGCATCCGTTCACGGAGCAGACCGTCTGGCGGGACGTCGACGTCCTGCCTGGCGACCACCGCCTCGTCCTGGACCACGCCGGGCGCGCCCACACCAGCCGCCGCTGGACCCCACCGGACGACGCGCTGCCTTTGGCAGAGGGCGCGCGGTACGTTCGTGAGGCCCTCACCGAGGCGCTCGCCGTACGGATCGGCGGCCATGACCTGATCAGCGCCGACCTTGGCGGAGTGGACTCCACAGCCGTCGTATGCACGGCGGCGCGTGCCGGTGCCAAGCTGGTCACGTATACGGCAGCCCTCCACGATGTCCTCGGCGATGACGTCGACTACGCCCGCCGCACCGTTGAGGCACTCGGCAATGTGGAGCACCACGTGGTGCCGGCCTCCACAGTGCCCCTGACCTTCGACGGCGTAGACGCCCTGGACGACATACTGGACACGCCATCGATGTACGCGGTCAACCGCCACCGGCGCATGTACATCGTGGAGCAGGCTGCGAAACGCGGCTCGGCGTTGCACCTGAGCGGCATGGGCGGAGACGAGTTGTTCGGCGGCGCCCCTGCCCGCGTGCACCAGCTGTTCCCCCGCCACCCGCGGACGGCGTGGCGCAACGCCCGCGGGTTCACCGCGAAGTACCGGTGGTCTCGTCGGCAGGCTCTGCGCCAGCTGGCCGACCGACGTCCGTACGCGGCCTGGCTGCGGCAGGTCTCCCGCGACCTGACCAGCCCCCAGCCGCCCCTGAGTGTGCCCATGTTCACGTGGAACACTCCCCCGCGGCTGCCTCCCTGGGTCACCCCCGGAGCCGTTGATGCTGTCCGGGAGGCAATCGGTGAGCAGGCCGCGACGACACCGCCGCTCGGCGACGGGCACGGCGCACACCGTGAACTGGTCGGCATGCACAGCGTGTCCCGCTTCGCCCGGCATGTGCAACAGATGTCCATGCCGCTCGGCATCGTCTTCACCGCGCCCTATTACGACGACCGGATGATCGAAACCGCGCTCGCTGTGCGTTCCGAGGAGCGCGTAACACCCTGGCGGTACAAGCCGCTCATCGCGGAGGCGACGCGCGGGGTCGTACCTGATGTCAGCCGGGGGCGCACCACCAAGGCACACGCGACACTGGAAGAGGAGACGGGGCTGCGTCGGCATCGTGCGTCGCTGCTCGCCCTGTGCGAGGACTCGCGCCTGGCCCGGCTGGGATTGGTCGATCCGGAGGTACTGCGTCAGTGGTGTTTGCGACCTCTGCCGGCGGATCTGGAGAGCGCTCTTCTGCACCCGACCGTCGGCTGCGAGGTGTGGCTGCGCTCCCGTGAGGGGCCCCCAGTGGCATCCCCAGCGGCATCCGGCCGGTGAGCCTCGACAGTTAAGGAGTCACACCATGAGCATCACTCTGCGTCCGGGGATTCTGATCACAGAAACCGAGTACGGCATGGTCCTGCTCGACCAGCACAGCGGCGAGTACTACACACTCAATCCCACTGCGGCACTGATACTGCGCACGCTGCTCGACAGCTCCATGGAGCGAGCGGTGGACGAGCTCACCACCACCTACGACATCAGCCCCGGCGCGGCCGATCAGGACATCACCCGCATCGCCGGCGAACTGCGCTCGGCCGGGTTGCTCGTCTCCTGAAAGGACCGGCGATGTCCACCTCACAAGTCGTCCCCCACGACCCCCGATCCGTCCCCATTGGGCTCAGGCTCACCACCAGAGCGGCTTTGGCCTGCGCCCACCTGCTGGCCACCCAGCCACCGGACCGAATCCGCTCCGTGCTGGAACGGATGAAGGGCAGTGCACGCCCGGCCACCCTCGCCGAGGCGGCCGAGGCCAGGAAGACCGTACTCGCCGTCAGCCTGACCGCTGGAGGGCAACGGGGCTGCCTGGTCAGGTCCCTGGCCGCCGTCCTGCTCTGTCGCACGCGCGGGCAGTGGCCGGCCTGGTGCGTCGGGGCGCGCACCCACCCGCCATTCGCCGTCCACGCCTGGATCGAAGCCGAGGGCATCCTGGTCGGCGAAGGCGTGCCGGCCGACTACTTCCAGCGGTTCTTCACTGTGACGTAACCGCCCCGCCCCGGGGCCCCTACATCAGAAGCCGCAGATCAGCGCCCCCACAGAAGCAACGGGGTGCGCGTAGTAACCGTGAGTGATCGCAGACGACAGTGCCTGGTGGTGGGTCCCCTTCGGCAAGCTCTCCGGGGTTCCGTTGTCAAGGTAGGCCGGTCACATCACCACCCAACTCACCCCGGCTACCGCTCAAGCGGACATGAGCGCCCGAGCCGGACCCCGGCCGCCGCCCTGCGCCTCGCATTCCGCGTCCGCGCAGCGGATTGGCGTGATATCAGGGTTGTCAGAGACACGCCAGCCTCCTACAGTCCCGATCCAATTCGACGAATGGGAGCGCTCCCATTCACAGCCACCACAGGAGGCACCATGGCTCGAAGCAAGAGACGACCACTGTCCTTACTGGCGGCGCTGGCCACCCTGCTCGGCGGGCTCGGTCTGGTCCTGGTCGGTCAGCACGGCGCACAGGCGCACGGTGTGACGATGACGCCCGGATCGCGGACCTACCTCTGCTATCTGGACGCCAGGACCGGCACCGGCGCGCTCGACCCGACGAACCCGGCGTGCAAGGCGGCGCTCGCGGAGAGCGGCTCCAACGCGCTGTACAACTGGTTCGCCGTGCTCGACTCCAACGCGGGCGGACGCGGCCCGGGTTACGTCCCGGACGGCAAGCTGTGCAGCGCCGGCGACCGCTCCCCGTACAACTTCACCGGCTACAACGCCGCACGCGCCGACTGGCCCCGGACGCACCTCACCTCCGGGTCGACGATCAAGATCAAGCACAGCAACTGGGCGGCGCACCCCGGTGACTTCCGGGTGTACGTCTCCAAGCCCGGCTACTCCCCGACGAAGCCGCTGGGCTGGGGCGACCTGGAGCTCGTCCAGACCGTCACCGACCCGCCGCAGTCCGGCGCGGTGGGCAGCGAGTCCGGTCACTACTACTGGGACGTGAAGCTGCCAGCGGGCCGCTCCGGTGACGCGATGATGTTCATCCAGTGGGTGCGGTCGGACAGCCAGGAGAACTTCTTCTCCTGCTCCGACATCGTCTTCGACGGCGGCAACGGCGAGGTGACCGGGATCCGCGGCTCGGGGAGCACACCTACCCCGACACCTACCCCGACGCCGACGCCCACGCCCACGCCGACCCCGTCCGACCCGCACACCGGGTGCATGGCCCTCTACAAGGTGACGAACTACTGGAACGGCGGCTTCCAGGGTTCCGTCGAGGTCATGAACCACAACACCACCGCGCGTGACGGATGGGCCGTGCGCTGGCAGCCGGGCACCGGCACCAAGATCAACCAGGTCTGGAACGGCACCCTGGGCACCGGCTCCGACGGCGCGGTCACGGTGAAGAACGTCGACCACAACCGCCGCATCCCGCCGGACGGCACCGTGACGTTCGGCTTCACCGCCACCTCCACCGGGAACAACCTGCCGATCGGCTCGGTCACCTGCGTCGATCCGTGACACCGGCATGCGAACGCCCCCCCCCACACAGGAATCCAACATTCCGTCACGGAAAGAAGGAGATCATGGATTGTCATGCGCATGTCCATAGCGTGCGTCGTCGTCTGCCGCGTCGTCGTCTGTCGCGGGGCCGTCTGTCGCGGGGCCGTCTGCCGCTCGTCCTGAGCACCTTCGTCGCGGTGCTGCTCAGCCTGCTCCCCTGGAGCGGCACCGCCGTGGCCCACGGGTCGGTCGTCGACCCGGGATCGCGCAACTACGGCTGCTGGCTGCGCTGGGGCAGCGACTTCCAGAATCCGGCCATGGCCCAGGAGGACCCCATGTGCTGGCAGGCGTGGCAGGCCAACCCCAACGCCATGTGGAACTGGAACGGGCTGTACCGCAACGGCTCCGGCGGCAACTTCCAGGCGGTCGTCCCTGACGGTCAGCTGTGCAGCGGCGGCCGGACCGAGGGCGGCCGCTACAACTCGCTGGACGCCGTGGGCCCGTGGAAGACCAAGGACGTCGGGGCCGACTTCGACGTCAAGCTGTACGACCAGGCCAGTCACGGCGCGGACTACTTCCTGGTCTACGTCACCCGGCAGGGCTTCGACCCCACCACCCAGCCGCTGCGCTGGAGCGACCTCGAACTGGTGGCCCGCACCGGCAAGTACGCGCCCAGCCAGAACTACTCGATCCCGGTGAGCACGTCCGGTTACAGCGGTCGCCATGTCGTCTACACGGTCTGGCAGGCCTCGCACATGGACCAGACGTATTTCCTCTGCAGTGATGTGAACTTCCGCTGACCGTGTCGGTGCGCCGGGCCGTCCGCGTCCCGGCGCACTGGCGCGCTCCGCCTCTGGAGCCGATATGTCACGACGCCGCTGGACCTGGCCTCTTCTGCTGCCCCTCCTGTTGACCGCCCTCACCTTGCCGCCCGTCGCCGGGACCCAGTCCCTCGCGGCGGCTCCCCCCACAGCGACGGCCTCGCCCGTGCCCCTGCCGTCGCTCCGTGCGACCACCACCCAGGTCGCCTCCGGGCTGAGACGGCCCACCGCCCTCGTCGCCCCCGACGACGGCACGGACCGGCTGTTCATCACCGAGAAGTCCGGCACCGTACGCGTCTACCACCCGGACACCGGCCTGGCCCGGGACCCGCTCATCGACATCACGCCGGCCGTGGACGAATCGGGCAACGAGCGCGGCCTGCTCGGCATCGCCGTCCCGCCCGACTTCGCTGTCAGCCATCACCTGTACCTGGCGTACACGGCACTGCCCGACGGCGCGGTCACTCTCGCCCGCTACCGGCTCGACGAGTCCCGCCTGGAGGTCCTGCTCTCCCAGCCGCACGCCGAGTACAGCAATCACAATGGCGGCCAGCTCGCGTTCGGCCCCGACGAAAACCTGTACTGGAGCATCGGCGACGGCGGCGGCTCCGCGGACCCCCTGCGCGCCGGGCAGCGTCTTGACACCCTGCTTGGCAAGGTCATGCGCATCGACGTGCGCCGCGCCTGCGCCCCGCTCGCCTACTGCGTCCCGGACGGCAACCCGTTCGTCGACACCCCGGGCGCCCGCCCCGAGATCTGGCTGTACGGGCTGCGCAACCCGTGGCGGTTCTCCTTCGACAGCGCCGACGGCTCGATGTGGATCGGCGACGTCGGCCAGGGCCGCTGGGAGGAGATCGACCATCTCCCGCCCGGCCGGGGCGGGCTGAACCTCGGCTGGTCCTGCTACGAGGGCCTGGAGCGGTTCGACGGCGGCCACTGCGTGCCCGGCGAGAAGCACACCGAGCCGGTCTTCACCTACTCCCCGTACACCGGCGGCTGCTCGGTCATCGGCGGTCACGTCTACCGGGGCCGGAAATACGCCGATCTCGTCGGCGGCACGTACATCGCCACCGACTACTGCTCGTCCACGGTCTGGGCGCTGCGCCCCGACGGCGAAGGCGGCTACGAGCAGGCCGAGATCGGCGGGACGCCCACCCAGGTGACATCGGTCGGCACCACCGTCGACGGGGAGTTCTACGTGGTCAACGACCTGCCCGGCGGCCTGCACCGCGTGTCCTTCGCACGGGAGGAACCCACCTGCCGCGTGGACCGCACCGTGAAGACCTGGGGCACCGGCACGACGGTCGACCTCACCGTCACCAACACCGGCAAGACCCCTGTGAACGGCTGGACACTGGAGTTCCCGCTGGCCCTCGGGCAGACCGTCATCTCCGACTGGAACACCGACCTCACCCAGGGAAGCAACACCATCACGGCCACCAACGCCCCTCACAACGCCACGATCGCTCCCGGCGCGAGCGTCACCCTCGGCTACCTCGCCGACCACACCGGTGACTCGTCGGCGCCGCCGCGGTTCACACTCGACGGGGACGCCTGCGCCGTCGGCCGCTGACTGCCGCGAGTCGCAACGGGCCAGGACTGGTCGTTCGCGGCCGGCCCTGGCCGTAGGATCGGATCTTCTCGTGGGTGGGGGGAGACGGTCATGGGCAAGCAGCGCCCCGGCACGGCGCCGACCCTGGAGGAGGTGGCCGCGCTCGCCGGTGTGGGGCGGGGCACCGTCTCCCGTGTCATCAACAACGTGGCAGGCGTGAAGGATACGACCCGCCATGCCGTGCAGCGCGCCATCGCCGAGCTGGGGTACGTGCCCAATCTGGCGGCCCGTTCGCTGGCCGGGCGTCGCGCGGACGCGGTCGCCCTGGTCATGACGGAACCGGACTGGCGGAAGTTCGGGGAGCCGTTCTTCTCGGAGACCATCCGCTCCGTCGGGGACGCGCTGACCGACACCAAGATGCAGCTGCTGCTCACCCAGGTGCGCACGGACGACGAGCGGCGGCGCTTCGTGGAGTACGCGCGCGGCGGCCGGGTCGACGGCGTGCTGCTGATGTCCGTGCACGACCAGGACCCCCTGCCCGACATGCTCGCGGACGCGGGGCTGCCCACCGTCATGCTGGGACGGCGCTCGGGCGACGAGAGCATCACCTATGTCGACGCGGACAACACCGGGGGCGCCCGGAGCGCCGTCGACCATCTGCTGGGCAGCGGCCGCGGCGCGGTCGCGACCATCACCGGTCCGCTGGACATGTACGTCGCCCAGTGCCGGTTGCGCGGCTACCGCGAGGCGCTGGACCGCGCGGGCGTCGACATCAGGCCGTCCTGGGTCGTCGAAGGGGACTTCACCGAGCAGAGCGGACGCGCGGCGATGGCCGAGATCATCGCGCGGGAACCGGGGATCGACGCCGTCTTCGCCGCATCGGACACCATGGCCGCCGGAGCGCTGAACGCCCTGCGCGCGGCGGGCCGCCGGGTGCCGCAGGACGTCGCGGTGATCGGGTTCGACGACTTCCTGCTGGCGCAGCACACGGACCCCAAGTTGACGACGGTGCGCCAGCCGATCGAGGAGATCGGCCGGACCATGGTGCGGCTGCTCCTGGAGGAGATGGAGGACTCGGCGGTGGCCTGGCGGCACGTCATCCTGCGCACGGAGCTGGTGCTCCGTGACTCCGCCTGACCCGTTCTGACCCGTCCTGATCCGTCGTCCTGAGCCGTCCGTCACCTTTTGGCGTGCGTGGCCTCTCCTCGGCGCATCGGGAGCGCTCCCAAGTCTGAACCTCCTTGAGCCTCCTTGAACCTCTCTTGTGAGCACCGCACTTGACCTGGCCCTTCGAAATTCCTTCGACGGGTCCCTGTGCGCACCCTTGTCAGGGACATGTGAGCCTTTTAGAGTCCACGACCGAACCACAAGTGGGAGCGCTCCCATTACGGGGCAGAGGGGAGCGCTCCCGCTGGTTCGCCCCCCGCACTCTCACGAGAGGCCCCCGAATGCGCTCGTCACCGCATCACATCCGCTCACTGCGCGGACTGTTGGGAACGCTCCTCACGGCTCTCGCCGTCGTCGCCGCGCTGGTCACCACGGCGGCACCGGCGCAGGCCGACACCACGATCTGCGAACCGTTCGGATCGACCACGGTCCAGGGGCGCTACGTCGTCCAGAACAACCGCTGGGGCACCAGCGAAACGCAGTGCGTCTCCGCCTCGGACACGGGCTTCAAGGTCACCCGGGCCGACGGTTCCGTGCCGACCAACGGCGCCCCCAAGTCGTACCCGTCCATCTTCAACGGCTGCCACTACACCAACTGTTCACCGGGCACGAACCTTCCGGCGCAGCTCAGCACCGTATCCAGCGCGCCCACCAGCATCTCGTACGGCTATGTCAGCGACGCCGTCTACAACGCCTCGTACGACATCTGGCTCGACCCGACGCCGCGCAAGGACGGCGTGAACCGGACCGAGATCATGATCTGGTCCAACAAGGTGGGTCCGATCCAGCCCATAGGCTCCCAGGTGGGGACGGCCACCGTGGCCGGGCGCACCTGGCAGGTGTGGTCGGGGAACAACGGCGGCAACGACGTGCTGTCCTTCGTCGCCCCGTCGGCGATCACCAGCTGGAGCTTCGACGTCATGGACTTCGTCCGGCAGGCCGTCGCTCGCGGCATGGCTGAGAACGACTGGTACCTGACGAGCGTTCAGGCCGGTTTCGAGCCCTGGCAGAACGGCGCGGGCCTTTCGGTGAACTCCTTCTCGTCGACCGTCAACACCGGTGGCACCGGCCCGGACCCCGGCGGCCCGGCCGCGTGCAAGGTGGCGTACGGCACGAACACCTGGCAGGGCGGCTTCAGCGCCGATGTCACCGTGAGCAACACCGGTTCGGCAGCCGTCGACAACTGGAAGCTGGCCTTCACCCTGCCCTCCGGCCAGCGGGTCACCAACGCCTGGAACGCGTCCGTCACCCCGTCGTCGGGGGCGGTCACGGCGAGCGGCCTGTCCCACAACGCGCGGATCGCGCCGGGCGGCAGCCAGTCGTTCGGATTCCAGGGGACCTACAGCGGCGCGTTCGCCGAACCGGCCGCCTTCAGCCTGAACGGCACCTCCTGCACCGTCGCGTGACCCGGCCGGCGGGCCGGTGGGCCCGCCGCGTCCCGCCCGCTCCGGGGCCCGCTCTTCCTCCCTGCGCCAACAGGGCGGGCCCCGGGACTCCCCCGGCGCCGACCGTCCCGGAAAGGCCTGTCCGCATGAACCGCTCGTCGTCCCCCCGCCGCCCGCGCCCGGTGATCGTCGCCGCGTTGTGCGCCGTGGCGCTGTCCCTGACCGGGCCGACCGCCGCCGCCCCGCCTTCCGAACCTCCCGTCACCGCCGCCGGGTTCCCCTATCAGGACCCGTCCCTGCCGGTGCCCGACCGCGTCGCCGATCTGCTGTCCCGGATGACGCTCGACGACAAGATCGGCCAGATGACGCAGATCGAGAAGGACGCGCTCGTCCCGTCCTCCGACCTCGCCACCTACCGCATCGGATCGGTGCTCTCCGGAGGCGACTCCACCGTCAGCCCCAACAACGCCCAGACCTGGGCGGACACCTACGACGCACTTCAGCGCACCGCTCGGACGACCCCGCTCGGCATCCCGATGATTTACGGCATCGACGCGGTGCACGGCCACAACGCGGTACGCGGCGCCACGATCTTCCCGCACAACATCGGCCTCGGCGCCACCCGCGACCCCGCCCTCGTCCAGCGCGTCGGCCGCACGGTGGCCGAGGAGATGGCGGGCACCGGCATCGACTGGGACTTCGCGCCCTGCCTGTGCGTGGCCCGCGACGACCGGTGGGGCCGGACCTACGAGTCGTTCGGCGAGAAGCCCGAACTGGCCACGTCCATGACGACGTTCGTCACCGGGATGCAGGGCGCGACCCTGGGCGCGGATGCGGCCTCGGTGCTCGCCACCGCCAAGCACTACCTCGGTGACGGCGGCACCACCGGCGGGGTCGACCAGGGCAACACGGAGCTGTCCGAGGCCGAGCTGCGCGCCGTCCATCTGCCACCGTTCAAGGAGGCGGTGCGGCGGGGCGTGGGCTCGGTGATGCTCTCGTACAGCAGCTGGAACGGCGTGCGATCGCACGCCCACAAGTACCTGGTCACCGACGTGCTCAAGGGCGAACTCGGCTTCAACGGCTTCGTCGTCTCCGACTGGGCCGCGGTCGACCAGCTCGACGGGCAGAGCGGCTTCACCGGAGCCGAGATCACCAGGGCCGTCAACGCGGGCGTCGACATGGTGATGGTCCCGCACGACTACAGGAAGTTCCTCACCCTGCTGCGCGGCGAGGTGGGCGCCGGCCGTATCCCGCAGGCCCGCGTCGACGACGCCAACCGCCGCATCCTGACCAAGAAGTTTCAACTCGGCCTCTTCGAGCGCCCCTTGACCGACCGCTCGTACACCTCCGGGGTCGGCTCCGCCGAGCACCGCGCCCTGGCCCGGCAGGCCGTACGCGCCTCGCAGGTGCTGCTGAAGAACAGTGGCGGCGTCCTGCCGCTGGCGAGGAACGCGAAGCTGTTCGTGGCCGGCAAGTCCGCCGACGACATCGGCAACCAGAGCGGCGGCTGGACCATGAGCTGGCAGGGCCGCAGCGGCGCCATCACGCCCGGCACCACCATCCTCCAGGGCATCCGGTCGACCGTCACCGACTCCTCCCGGGTCACCTACGACCGCCACGGCAACGGGATCGACGGCAGCTACACGGCAGCCGTGGCCGTCGTCGGCGAGACCCCGTACGCCGAGGGGCGGGGCGACCGTCCTGGCGGCATGGGCCTTGACCAGGAGGACCTCCAGACCCTCGCCAGGCTCAAGGCGAGCGGTGTGCCCGTCGTGGTGGTCCTGGTCTCCGGTCGCCCGCTCGACATCGCCGCGCAACTGCCCGACTGGAAGGCCCTGTTGGCCGCGTGGTTGCCGGGCACCGAGGGCAACGGCGTGTCGGACGTGCTGTTCGGCGCGTACGCCCCGACCGGCAAGCTGCCGGTGACGTGGATGAACAGCGCCTCGCAGCAGCCCATCAACGACGGCGACGGCAAGACCGCGCTCTTCCCGTACGGATACGGCCTGTCCTACGCCACCACACGGAATCCGTAGCCCGGGCCGACGACTCCCACGCCGACGCCCTCAGGACCGTACGACCGGCACCACCCGCACCGT
Organism: Streptomyces sp. NPDC003379; assembly: GCF_053589195.1. Classification (NCBI taxonomy): domain Bacteria; kingdom Bacillati; phylum Actinomycetota; class Actinomycetes; order Kitasatosporales; family Streptomycetaceae; genus Streptomyces; species Streptomyces sp. NPDC003379. Next base: position 102,221 of record NZ_JBSFRK010000023.1, read on the forward strand.
ACAACCGAGGAGACACGATGACCGACCCGTACAGACCAGCCGAGCCACGCCCGGGGCGCTCGCGCCGACGATGGTCAGCGGCTCTGGGCACCGCACTGGCCACCCTGATGCTCGGGGTGGTCGGCCAGATCGCGGGACAGCCCGCGGCCGCCGCGGAAGCACACGTGGACAACCCGTTCGCCGGGGCGAGCTTCTACGTCAACCCGGACTACGCGACCAGCGTCGAGGGTTCCATCGCCAAGACCTCCGACGCGGCGCTCAAGGCCAGGATGGAGAAGGTCAAGAGCTATCCCACCGCCGTCTGGCTGGACCGGATCGCGGCGATCCACGGCGGTGACGCCAACGCCGGCCGCAAGAGCCTGGCCGACCACCTCGACCTGGCGCTGGCCCAGAAGAAGCCCGGGCAGCCGATCACGGCCACGTTCGTCGTGTACGACCTGCCCGGCCGGGACTGCGCGTCCCTGGCCTCCAACGGCGAGCTGCCGCTCACCCAGGCCGGCCTCGACCGCTACAAGAGCGACTACATCGACGTCATCGCGAACGTCTTCAAGAACCCCAAGTACGGGGACATCCGCATCACGACGGTCATCGAGCCGGACGGGCTGCCGAACCTGGTGACCAACACCGCCGACCCGGAGTGCGCCCAGGCCAAGAGCAGCGGCATCTACGTCAAGGCCGCCCAGTACGCCCTGGACAAGCTGCACGCCATCCCCAACGTCTACACCTATCTGGACTTCGCCCACTCCGGCTGGCTCGGCTGGGACACGAACCTCACGCAGACCGCACAGCTGTACACCGACGTCGCCAAGGGCACAGCGGCCGGGCTGAGCAGCGTCGACGGGCTGATCACGAACGTCTCCAACTACACGCCGCTGGCAGAGCCCTTCCTGACCGACCCCGACAAGACGGTCGGCGGCAACATGGTCAAGTCCGGCAAGTTCTACGAGTGGAACCCCAACTTCGACGAGTCGGACTTCACCAAGAACCTGCACCGGGCCCTGGTCGCGGCCGGCTGGCCCGCCTCCACCGGCATGGTCGTCGACACCTCCCGCAACGGCTGGGGCGGCTCCGCCAGGCCGACCGCCGAGAGCACAAGCACCACCCTCGACACCTACGTCACCGAGTCCAAGGCCGACCGGCGCACGCATCGCGGTCTGTGGTGCAACGTCGACGGGGCGGGTCTGGGACAGCCCCCGCAGAGTGCGCCGTCCAGCCACCCGGACTCGCACCTGGACGCCTTCCTGTGGATCAAGCCGCCGGGTGAGTCCGACGGGGCCAGCAAGGAGATCCCGAACGACGAGGGCAAGCGCCAGGACCCGATGTGCGACCCGGACTACACCGCACCCAACGCGGGCAACAGCAAGACCGGCGCCCTGCCGGACGCACCGCTGGCCGGGCACTGGTTCCACGACCAGTTCGCGATGCTGGTGAAGAACGCCCACCCGGCCGTGCCCGGGGGCGGCACCGACCCGGGCGACACCGCCGCCCCCAGCGCGCCGACCGGCCTGAAGGCCACGGCGAAGACCGCGAGCAGCGTCTCGCTGGCCTGGACGGCGTCCACCGACAACGTGGGAGTGAGCGGGTACGACGTCTACCGCGACGGCGCCAAGGTCGCCGCGTCACCGGTGTCGGGCACCACGTACTCCGACACCGGTCTGAGCGCGAGCACCGCCTACAGCTACACCGTGCGGGCGCGGGACGCCACGGGCAACACGTCCGCGTCCTCGGCCGCGCTGAGCGTCACCACGGACGCGGGCGGGGGAAACCCCGACCCGACGGGGGACCTGTTGGTCCGGTACAAGAACAACGACTCCTCGGCCACGGACAACGGCATCCGTCCCGGCCTGCGGATCGTCAACACGGGCAGCGGCTCCCTGGACCTGACCAAGGTCACGGCCCGCTACTACTTCACCCGCGACGGCGGCTCCCCCACGGTGAACGCCGTGTGCGACTACGCGACCGTCGGCTGCTCCCGGCTCAAGCTCAAGGTCGTCCCACTGAGCACCCCGGTAGCGGGCGCCGACGCCTACGTGGAGGTCGGCTTCGGCGGCGGCTCCCTGGCGGCCGGCAAGGACACCGGTGACATCCAGCTCCGGGTGAACAAGTCCGACTGGTCGGCGTTCAACGAGATCGGCGACTACAGCCGCACCACAGACACGTCGTACGCCGACGCCCCAAGGGTCCCCGCCTACCTCGGCACCACACCGACCTGGGGCACACCCCCTGCATGACCCTCGCCGCCCCCCTCCTGAAGCGCCCCCGCCCGTCCGGACGACTCCGTCCGGGCGGGCGGTTGGCTCTCCGTAGTGGATCGGCCGTACACTCGGGCTCATGAGTCACATGAATCTCATGGGTCTCATGGGTCTCATGGGTCTCGTGGATCTCGTGGACCTCGCGGGAACACCTCAGGCCCTCCATGCCCGTGTCGTCGCACTGCACGACCACGGCTAGCGATTCTCGTACCGGCCCGCCGCCTCTCCACGCCGCGCGCCCGGCTCTCTTCCCCGGGTCCAGGGCCTCCGCCCCGGCCCGCCGGACGATCTCCGTTTCCGCTCCACGTCACCACCACAGCTTCCCGGCCCCCGCCGGTGCTGCCGCCTGGCTGCGACCGCACGTCCGGGCCGCGCCACCTCGAAGGGACCACTGTGAAGCTGAGCGCATTGCTGGCCGGACACGACCATCACGTACTCCAGGGCGACCCCGGCACGACCGCGATCACCGCCGGCGTGACCTTCGACGTCGACCGGGTCGTGCCCGGTTCCGTGTTCGTCGCCGTGCCCGGACACCAGGAGGGCGGGCCGGGCTCGGTGCCGGCCGCGTTCGCGCGGGGCGCCGTCGCCGTCCTCGTCGAAGGGGCGGACCCGCTGCCGGAGGCGCTGCCGTGGCCCGCGACCGGCTGTGCCGTGCGGGTGCCGGACACCCGACGGGCGGCCGCGGTGGTGGCCTCCCGGTACTTCGGTGAACCGGGGCGGCACATGGACATGGTGGCGATCACCGGCACCAACGGAAAGACGTCCGTCTCGTACATGGTCGAAGCCACCCTGCGGATCTCCGCCGGGGCGAAGGTGGGAGTCATCGGGACGGCAGGCAGCCGGATCGGCGACGAGCTGATCCCGATGCCGCGTTCGGTGCTCACCACCCCGGAGTCGCCCGACCTGCAGTACCTGCTGGGATACATGCGGGACCGCGCGACCGGCAGTGTGGTCCTTGAGGCCACCTCCATGGCGCTTCTCACGCACCGGGTGGACCGTACGTTCATCGACGTCGGGGTGTTCACCAACCTGACGCAGGATCACCTGGACGACCACGGGACGATGGCCGATTACCGGGATGCCAAGCTCCGGCTCTTCCAGGGACTGTGCCGGCACGCGGTGGTCAACGCCGACGACCCGGTAGGTGCCGGGATCGCCGCGATGATGCCCGGTGCGGTGACCACGTACGCTCTCGACGTACCGGCCGACTACCGCGCGACGGACCTCGTCGTGAGCGCCTCGGGGACGCGGTTCACCCTCCATCACGAGGGGCGCGCGTACCCGGCGTCGATACCCTTCCCGGGCAGCTACTCGGTGGCCAACGCCCTCGCGACGCTGGCCTCCTGCCACGTGCTCGGACACGGCCTGGACGCCCTCGTCGCCGCGCTCGGTCAGCTGCCGCCCGTTCCCGGCCGGTTCGAACGCTTCGAGACCCCGGACGGCACCTCCGTGATCGTGGACTACGCCCACTCCCCCGACTCCCTGGACAAGGTCCTGGCCACCATCCGCGGCTACTCACACGGCCGGGTGATCACCGTCTTCGGCTGCGGCGGCGACCGGGACACCACGAAGCGGGCCGACATGGGGCGGATCGCCGGGGCCCACTCCGACCTGTGCGTCCTGACCTCCGACAACCCGCGCGACGAGGACCCGGAGGCCATCCTCGACGAGATCACCCCCGGTCTGGCCGCCACCGGGACCCCGTTCGAGCGGCTCGCCGACCGTCGCGAGGCGATCGCCTTCGCCCTGTCGGCGGCGGGCCCCCAGGACACCGTCCTCATCGCCGGCAAGGGCAGCGAACCGCACCAGACCGTCCGCGGGGAGCTGCTTCCGTTCAGCGACATGGCCACCGCGCGCGAGCTCGCCTTCGCGCAGGCGGCCGCCCGCCGTCCCTCGCTCCAGCCGGTGGATTCGCTGAGCGGTTGAGCCGACCGGTGCCCCCGGACTCCCGGGGGCAGGGGCCCGTCACGTCTCGCGCAGCGCCTTGGCGAGGACCCCCTCGCCGGACAGCTCGATCCGCCCGTCCCGTACGCCCTGCCCGACGGTGAGTTCGCCGCGGCTCACCGCCACGCATGTGGCGGCGTCCAGTGCGAGGGTGGCGTCGGGCTCGGCCGGGGCGGGGCCGTCGCCGTAGGTGTCGGCGCCCTCCGCGAGGCGGACGTGGAAGCGGCCCTCGTCGAGCCGTACCTCCACCAGGCCCTCGGCCCCCGTCCGCACGAGGCTCCGCAGCAGCGGGAGCGCGAACCAGTGGGCGCGGACCGCGTCGGTGGGCCCGCGCTCTTCGAGGCCGTGTGCGCCCCAGGCGGCGAGGGCTTCGAGGACCGGCAGCAACTCCCTGCCTCTCGGAGTGAGTTCATAGACGTACGCCGCCGCCGGCGGGGGCAGTCGGCGGCGGGTGGTCAGGCCCTGCTGCTCCATGTCCTTCAGGCGCGAGGCGAGGACGTCCGTACTGACGCCCGGCAGGTCCGCGTGCAGGTCGGTGTAGCGGCGGGGGCCGACCAGCAGCTCCCTGACGACCAACAGGGTCCAGCGGTCGCCCACGGCGTCCAGGGCCCGGGCTGCCGCGCAGTACTGGTCGTAGCTTCGGCGAGGTGACATGTGACGCAGTCTAGACAAGTTGTTGGACTTCCCAAGGTGTGACTTGGTAAAACCAAGTAACTCACGTCACGGGAGGCGCACCGCATGGAGTTCCGGCAGTCGAGCAAGCTCAGCGAGGTCTGTTACGAGATCCGGGGCCCCGTCATCGAGCACGCCAACGCCCTGGAGGAGGCGGGCCACAGCGTCCTCAGACTGAACACGGGCAACCCGGCGCTCTTCGGCTTCGAAGCGCCCGAGGAGATCGTCCAGGACATGATCCGGATGCTCCCGAACGCGCACGGCTACACGGACTCGCGCGGCATCCTCTCCGCCCGGCGCGCCGTCGCCCAGCGCTATCAGGCGCTCGGCCTCGACGAGGTCTCCGTGGACGACGTCTTCCTCGGCAACGGCGTGTCCGAACTGGTCACCATGGCGGTGCAGGCTCTTCTGGAGGACGGGGACGAAGTCCTCATCCCGGCCCCCGACTTCCCCCTGTGGACCGCCGTGACGACCCTCTCCGGAGGCAAGGCCGTCCACTATGTGTGCGACGAGTCCGCGGACTGGTATCCCGACCTCGACGACATGGCGTCGAAGATCACCGACCGGACCAAGGCCGTCGTGATCATCAACCCCAACAACCCCACGGGCGCGGTCTATCCGAAGGAGATCCTGGAGGGCATCCTCGATCTCGCCCGGCGGCACGGCCTGATGGTCTTCGCCGACGAGATCTACGACCAGATCCTGTACGACGACGCCGTGCACCACAGCGTCGCCTCCCTCGCCCCCGACCTCGTCGTCCTCACCTTCTGCGGCCTGTCGAAGACGTACCGCGTGGCCGGATTCCGGTCCGGCTGGCTGGTCGTCACCGGCCCGCGGCAGCACGCGCGGAACTATCTGGAGGGCCTGACGATGCTCGCCTCCATGCGGCTGTGCCCCAACGCGCCCGCGCAGTACGCCATCCAGGCCGCGCTCGGCGGCCGCCAGTCCATCCGCGAACTCACCGCGCCGGGAGGGCGGTTGTACGAGCAGCGGGACCGGGCCTGGGAGAAGCTGAACGAGATCCCCGGGGTCTCCTGCGTCAAGCCGAAGGGCGCGCTGTACGCCTTCCCGCGGCTGGACCCGAAGGTCCATCCGATCCACGACGACGAGAAGTTCGTCCTGGACCTCCTCCTCCAGGAGAAGATCCAGGTGGTCCAGGGCACCGGCTTCAACTGGCCCCGCCCCGACCACTTCCGCATCCTCACCCTCCCCCACGCCGACGACCTCGACGCGGCGATCAGCCGCATCGGCCGCTTCCTGAGCGGTTATCGTCAGTGACTCGCCCCACGTCCGACCGGGAGTGACATGACCCTCTGCGCCACCTGTCAGACGCCCTCGCGCACCCAGTTCGCCTCGCCGGAACTCGTCGGGCCCATCGTCTACGACGAGTTCGACCGGGCCGCGGACCCGGCCTGGCGCGAATCGGGCGCGGTCACCCTGGACGACTACGCCCGCTGGTGCGGCCACCTCTGCGGCATGACGTGCTTCCAGATGGCCCTCGGCCCCACCGCGCCGTCCCTCTTCGAACTGCGGGACGGCGCGCTGAAGTACGGCGCCTACACCGAGGTCGATGGAGTGATCCGGGGGATGATCTACGCCCCCTTCGCCGAGTACGCGCGCGAGGCGCACGGCGTGGACGCCACCGTCCACCGGCATCTGTCCGTCGAGGAGATCGGCACGCTCCTCGACGAGGGGCGGCAGGTCATCGCCTCCGTGCACTTCGAGATCCGCCGCCCGCACCGCCCCGCGCCGGGCCGCGGCGGTCACCTGGTGCTGCTCACCGGCCGTACGGCCGACGGGCGGCTGCACCTCCACAATCCGTCGGGCGTCGACGCGGCGACCCGCACCGCCTCGATGTCCGCCGACGAGTTCGAGCCGTTCTTCGCCGGACGAGGTGTCTCGCTGCGCTGACAGCCGCGCGGCCCCGCTGCCAAGATGGCCCCCATGATGCGTGGGGGCAAGGTCGCTGTCGTGGGTGGCAGCGTCGCCGGATGCGCGGCCGCGCTGGCCGCCTGCCGTGGGGGTGCCGACGAGGTCACCGTGTACGAGCGCGCGGGCGGTGATCTGGCGGACCGCGGGGTGGGGCTCGCGGTGCACGACGCGCGGTACGCGGAGCTGGAGTCCGCCGGGTACATGGACGCGGGCATGCCGTGGGTGCGGACAGTGCGCCGCCGCTGGTACGTGCGCGATGCCGGGTCCGCCCCGCTGGGCCGGGAGATCGGCGTGATGCCGTTCCCGTTCCGCACGTACAACTGGGGTCCTCTGTGGCGGGAATTGCGCCGCCGGGTGCCGCGGACGGTGGTCTTCCGTGCGGGCACACCCGTGGAGGCGCTGCGCCCCGGCCCCGACGGCACCCTCGTCGAGACGGCGGACGGTACCGAACGCTTCGACCTCGTCGTCGGCGCCGACGGCTACCGCTCGGTGGCCCGCACCTCCGCCTTCGGCGACGTACGCCCCGCCTACGCCGGGTATCTCGCCTGGCGCGGCGCCTATCCCGCGAGCCGGCTCGCCGACCCGGGGCCGTGGGCGGACGACGACTGCGCGTACGTCGTCTTCCCCGGCGGTCACGTCATCTTCTACCGCATCCCCGACGGCGTCGGCGGCCACCGTGTCAACTGGGTCCTCTACACCGCGCCGCCCCCGGACCTCGACCTCGGGCTCGGCCTCGACCTGCGGCTCACCGGGCCGACCAGCCTGCCCCCGGGCGGGCTCACCGAGGCGCTCGCCACGCATCTCGGGTACGTCGCCGACGACCTCCTGCCGCCCTACTGGGGCGCACTGGTACGCGCGACGGCGCCCGACGAGCTCTTCCTCCAGCCCATGTACGACTTCACGGCGCCCCGGTGCGCGACGGACCGCGTCCTGCTGGTGGGCGACGCCGCGGCGGTGGCCCGGCCGCATACCGGCGCGGGCGCGGTCAAGGCGCTCCAGGACGCGACGGTCCTGGAGTCCGCCCTCGCGGCGGCGGACACGTGGGCGCAGGCCCTGGATACGTACGACAGTGACCGCACGCCCTCCGGGCGCACGATGGTGGACCTCGGGCGCCGCCTCGGTGACGCGCTGGTCCTGGCGACGCCCGACTGGAGGGTGATGGATCAGACGGCGTTGGAGATCTGGTGGAAGCAGGCGGACGGGACCGGGGCGTTCGGGGGCCGGCAGCTCAAACGCTGAGCGCTGAGCGCTGTTGTGGTGGGCCGGTCCGAATCCGCGGGACCGTCGTGGCTGGTCGCGCGGTTCCCCGCACCTCTTCGGGGCGCGGCCCGACCCCCCGTTTTGGGGGATGCCCCCCAAGATCAATAGTATCCGGCGATGATCACAAGACAACGGCCGGCGGCCTGGGTCATCGCCCTGCTCGCCGCCCTGACCGCCGGACTCGTCACGGCAGGCCCCGCCGCGGCCGCCGATGACGATGACGAACCGGCGCAGCCCTCCCCCAAGGTCGAGCTGGTCCTCGACGTCAGCGGCTCCATGCGCGCCCGCGACATCGACGGCAAGTCCCGCATGGCCGCGGCCAAGCAGGCGTTCAACGAGGTCCTCGACGCCACCCCGGACGAGGTCGCGCTCGGCATCCGCACCCTCGGCGCCAACTACCGCGGCGACGACCGCAGGACGGGCTGCAAGGACACCGAGCTGCTCTACCCCGTGGAGCGGCTCGACAAGGCGGGCCGCACCGACGCGAAGACCGCCGTGGCGACCCTCGCGCCGACCGGCTGGACCCCGATCGGCCCGACGCTGCTCAAGGCGGCCGACGACCTGACGGACGACACCGCCGAGCGCAGCCGCCGCATCGTGCTGATATCCGACGGCGAGGACACCTGCCGGCCGCTCGACCCGTGCGTGGTGGCCCGGGAGATCTCCGCCAAGGGCATCCACCTCACCATCGACACGCTCGGCCTGGTACCGGACGCCAAGACCCGCGACCAGCTGAGCTGCATCGCGGAGGCCACCGGCGGGACGTACACCTCGATCCGGCACACCGACGAACTGGCGGGTCGCGTCAAGCAGTTGGTGGACCGCGCCGCCGATCCGGCCGTCACCCCGGTGGAGGCCGAGGGCGCCGCCCGGTGCACGGACGCGCCGCGGCTGAAGTCCGGTCTCTACACCGACCGCGAGAAGTTCGGCGAGCACCGCTGGTACCGCGTGGACGTGCCCGCGGGCAAGGAGCTGCGCGCCTCCGTGAGCGTGTCGGCCGAGCGTGCCGTCAACCAGGACTACGGCGTGCTGCTGCGCGCCGAGACCCCGGGCGGCCGCGAGATCGTACGCGGCCAGGAGTCCGGCGACGGTCGTACGGACGTGATCTCGACGGGTCTGCGCTATCCGAAGCCGGAAGCGGACGACATGGACGAGGACGACAAGTACGGCGCTACGGAGACCGTCTGTCTGCGCGTCAGCAATTCCTTCTCCGCGCCCGCCTCGGTGAAGACGACGCCGGGGCTGCCGGTCGAGCTGGCCGTCGACCTGGTCGACTCCCCCGACGAGCCCTCGGACGTCGCCTCCTTCGGGCTCGGCCACGGCTGGTGGCTGCTGGGTCTGCTCGTACTGGTCGGCTTCGTCGCCGGTCTGGTCTGGGGCTGGCTGTCCCGCTGGCGCTTCGCGGTCTGGAGGACCAACTGATGCGTACGACACGGACACATGTGACGGGACGGGTGACGGGACGGGCGGCCGTGCTGGCCGCGACCGCTCTGCTGGCCTTCCCCGGAGTCGCCGCCGCCGACGACGACAAGGGCGACGCCCCGTCCGAGGCCGGTACCTCCTTCCGTACCGCCACCGCGATCCGCCCCGACCAGGAGGCCACCGCGGAGGCGTCCACGGGCGACTACCTGTACTGGGCGTTCCCGGTGGACGCCGGGCAGCGGGCCACCGTGCACGCCACGGTGAAGCTCCCCGACGCGGCCGCGCGGCACGCCGCGTCGACCTGGCGGGTCGATGTGTACGACGGTCTGCGGCGCCGCCAGGCCTGCCGGCTCGGCACGCCGGCGAGGACGGCCGCGCAGGACGCCGGGTCGGTCTCGCTGTCCTGCACGCTGCGTACGGTCAGGGCCTGGTCGGAGCAGTGGGCGAATGATCCACTGCCGGGTACGTACTACCTGCGGCTCACGGTCACCGACCTGAAGGCCGACGATCTGGGGCTGCCCGTGCGGGCCGAGGCGAAGGTCACCACGACCGACGCGGGCGGCGCGCAGGCGGTCGACGGGGCGCTCGCGGAGCCGCTGGTGCCGGGCGCGGGCTCGGACCGGCAGCAGCCCGCCGCCGCCACCGAGCCGGAGGACGGCTGGGCTTCCGGCTGGTGGTCCTCGCGCTGGCTCTGGACGGCGGCCGGCGGCATTCTCGCGGCGCTCGCGGGCGTCGGCGGATACGCCCTGACCCGCGGCTCGGGCCGCCCCGCGCGAGTACCCCAGGGCCTGTAGGCCCTCCTCGGCGGGGCCGCCACGCGCGTGGCCCGCGCGACGTGGCAGTCTCGGTGGTGGCCGGGCCGCACGGTCCGGCCACCACCGGAAGAACAGGAATGGCGCGACCATGGGCGATCTGCTCCTCGTCCGGCACGGCGAGACGTCGTGGGCCCTCACCGGGCAGCACACCAGCTGGACGGACATCCCCCTGACGGACAACGGCAGGGAGCAGGCCCGCTCGCTGGCCCCGCTCCTCGACCGGTTCCGGATCGGCGCGGCCTTCACGAGTCCGCGGATCCGCTCGCGGGAGACCGCGGAGCTGGCCGGGTGCCCCGACGCGTACGTCGACCCGGATCTGCGCGAGTGGGAGTACGGCGCGTACGAGGGCGTCACGACCGTGGAGATCCACCGCACGCGGCCCGACTGGTACCTCTTCACCGACGGCGTCGCCCCGGGCCCGCCGGAGCACCCCGGCGAGACCCCGGAGCAGGTGGGCGAGCGCGCCGACCGCATGCTGGCCAAGGTGGACGCGGCGCTCGCCAACAGCGAGGGCAGCGTGGTCCTCTTCGCCCACAGCCACTTCCTGCGCGTCCTTGCGGCCCGGCGCCTCGGTCTGCCCGCGTCGGGCGGCTCGATGTTCCTCCTCGCGACGGGCACGGTCAGCCGGCTGAGCACGGAGCACGGCCGCCCGGTGGTGGCGAGCTGGAACCTCCGCCCGTAGGACGGGGCCGGACCCGGCCGGGCGGCGCCCGCCGGCAACGGGCGCCCCGGTCAGCGGAGTTCGAGACCCGCGCGGCGCACTGTGAAACGCGCGGCGGGATTCGACACCCGCGTCCTTGATCACCAAAACTGGCGTCATGCGATACGGCGTGAACCTCCTCAACTTCGGCTCCGGCACCACCCCCGACTCCCTCGTGCGGCAGGCCACCGACGCCCGTGAACTCGGCTTCGAGTTCGCGATGATCTCCGACCACATCGCGGTGACCCCCGACGTCCACGAGGTCTATCCGGCGCCGTTCTACGACCAGTTCGTGCTCGCCGCGCACCTCGCGGGGCGCGTGCCGGGGCTGCGGCTCGGCACCACGATCACTGTGATCCCCTACCGGCACCCCTTGCAGACCGCGCGGCTCGCCGCCAACATCGACCGGCTCAACGCCGCCGGGTTCATCCTCGGCGCCGGGGTGGGCTGGTCCGCCGCCGAGTACGAGGTGCTCGGCGTCCCCTTCCGCGAGCGCGGCGCGATCACCGACGAGTACCTCACAGCGATCCGCACCGCCTGGCGCGAGGACCCGACGTCCTTCCAGGGCACGTATGTCTCGTACGAGGGTGTCCGCACCGCCCCGGCGCCCGCGACCCGCCCCCACCTGCCGGTGTGGGTCGGCGGCAACTCCCCCGCGGCGCAGCGCCGCGCGGCCCGCCTCGGCGAGGCATGGCATCCGTTCATGCCGACGCGGGACACGCTGCGGACGGCGCTGCCCCGCGTCGCGGCGGAGGCCGAGGCCGCGGGCCGCCCCGTGCCGGACCTCGCGCCGCGCCTCCAGATCCGGCTCGGCGACCGGCGGGACACCGCCGACCGCCCGCTCGGACACGGCAGCGTCGACCAGGTCCGGGGCGACCTGGAGACCCTCGCGGAGCTGGGCGCGACGGACGTACTCCTGGACACCTACCCCGGAACACCCGCGGAACGGGCGGGCGCCGACGACGACCGGCGGGTGCTGGAGCTTCTGATGTCAGTGGCGCAGGGCACTATCGGTAGCAGTTGACGCAGACCGACGTGGGAAGGGGTGCATGCGCGGTGAAGCCACCCACGGTTGCCCAGCGGCGGATCATCGAGGCCGCGGACCCGGAGACCGGCCGCCTGTCCGGCACCGAGGCCCAGCTGACGGGCCTGGTGCGGGCCCGTCTGGCCTTCCGCCACCCCAGGCCGCCGCACGCGTATTTCCTGACGCCCGCGGGCCATCGCCTGCGCGACGGGGCCGCCGCCCCGCAGGCTCCGGAGCCCGCGCCCGAACCGGCCGCGGCGCCCGGCGTCTTCGCCGCCCGCACCGGCACGGAGACCTCCGTGTCCGGGAGCGAGGGCCCCGCCCGGGGGCGGGAGGTCCGCAGCGCCTGGGAGGGCCTGGTGGAGCTGCGCCGGATGACGAACACCGACGGCGCCCGCGACCGCCCCTGCGCGTGGGAGCGTACGCATCTCGTGCAGGCGGCGGCCCTGGCCCTGGAGGCGGCCGGTCTGCTTCCCGCCCGCCCTGGCCGCCATGACGGCTACGAGGTGACGGGCACCCCGCAGCCCGAGGCCGTCGCCGTGCGCGAGCCGTCCCCGGACGGGCTGCGGGCCTGCGCGGCGGCGCTGGAGCGGGCGGGCTGGCAGGCCGGTGAGCACGCGGGGCCGCGCGGCGGCGCGCGCTATCTTCTGGCCTCCCCGAGGCGGACGTGAACCGCACCCCGAGACAACAACACTCCGAAGTCCAGGTCGAAGGGAACGAAGGGAACACCGTGGCAGAGCCGTTTTCCGTGAGCATCGGCGTCCGTGGGTACGAGACGGACTCGCAGGGGCACCTCAACCAGGCCGTCTATCTCCAGTACGCCGAGCACGCCCGCTGGTCGCTGCTGCGCGCGGCCGGCATCGCGCAGGCCGACCTCCTCGACAAGGGCGTCGGCCCGGTGGCCCTGGAGAACACCGTCCGCTATCTCAGCGAGCTGCGCGCGGGCGACGAGACGGCGGTGAGCTGCGCGTTCATATGGGGTGAGCGCAAGACGTTCCGCGTCGAGCAGACCATCACCAAGGCGGACGGCACGGTCGCCGCGACGGTCTCGTCCCTCGGCGGGCTGCTGGACCTCAAGGAGCGACGGATGGTGGCGGATCCGCGTGAGTACTTCAGGGCGCTTGCGGCCGACCCGGCGCGGCTCGGGCTCTGAACCCTCACCGCCCCTCGGCGCGGGCGTCCGCGGTGGCCGAAGGGGCACCTCTGCCGAGTACATGACACCTTTACGCAACCGACCCACACCGTTCACACAGCCGTACATACATCCGTGCCACTCTCCCGATGGTTGATCAGTCAACTCGCGTAGACCGCGCGCCCCTTGGCGGGCGCACGGCACGCGAGGCCTCCGGGAAAGGACACACCCCACATGCCCGTCCCGCGCGTACGCCGCTGGAAGATCCTGGCCCTGTCCGCCGCCACCGTGCTCGTCGGCATCACCGTGCCCGCCACGGCCACGGCCACAGCCACCACCTCTACGGCCACCCCGTATGACGACACGTACTACCAGGACGCGCTCGGCAAGACCGGTCCCGAGCTGAAGTCCGCGCTGCACACGATCATCAGCGACCAGACCAGCCTCTCGTACGACCAGGTCTGGAACGCCCTGAAGACCACCGACCAGGACCCCGCCAACAGCGCGAACGTGATCCTGCTCTACACCGGCACCTCGCGGAGCAAGAGCAGCAGCGGCGGCGACAAGGGCGACTGGAACCGCGAGCACGTCTGGGCCAAGTCCCACGGTGACTTCGGCACGGCGACCGGGCCCGGTACGGACATCCACCATCTGCGCCCCGAGGACGTCACGGTCAACAGCATCCGGGGCAACAAGGACTTCGACAACGGCGGCGGCGCGGTCGCCGGGGCCCCGGGCAACCTCACGGACGGCGACTCGTTCGAGCCCCGCGACGCGGTCAAGGGTGATGTGGCCCGCATGATCCTCTACATGGCCGTGCGCTACGACGGCGAGGGCGGCTTCCCCGACCTGGAGCCGAACGACCGGGTGGACAACGGCAGCGCGCCCGCCATCGGCCGCCTCTCCGTGCTGAAGCAGTGGAGCGACGAGGACCCGCCGGACGCCTTCGAGAAGAACCGCAACCAGGTCATATTCGACAGGTTCCAGCACAACCGGAACCCGTTCATCGACCACCCGGAGTGGGTGGAGAAGGTCTGGTAGCCGGACCTTCACCGGCCGCCGCCACCGCCCTCGACCTCCTTGGGCGGTGGCCCCCCGCCGGTGTCGGCGAAGAACTGCCAGAGGGTGACGAGGGCCACCGCCTGAGCGACCAGATAGGCGAGCTGGAGCGAGAAGTACCGCATCTGGTAGACCGACAGGAGCAGCCCGAACCTGCTCTGCCAGAACCGGCGTTCCCCCTGGAAGATGTCCAGGTCCAGGGCGATGCCGGTGAGCGTGAGGACGAGCAGCATCGTCAGTACGAGCAGGCCGATGTCCTCGTACCCCTGGTCCAGCGCGAAGTTGCCGAGCGCGTCGACCCCGGCGGGCAGCGCGAAGGCCACGGCGACCGGCAGCGCCTTCACGGGGCCGCGCCGCCCCGGCAGACGGCGCCAGAGCGCGCCGAGCACGAAGCCCGCGCCGGCCCAGCAGGCCTGCCACATCAGAGAGCCCCAGACGATGTCGGGCAGGCCGAAGCCGTAGGAGAGGTTGGCGCGCCAGTGGTCGCCGCGGATCCAGCCGGACCAGACGGCCACCGCGCTCGCCGGGAACCCGAAGAAGCAGGCGATGAGGGCGGCCCTGCGGCCGTTGCCCCACCAGGTGTCGCGCGGGCCGAGGGCGAGCGCCACGTCGACGACCGAGACCTGGGCGGGCAGCCGGTCGGCGGCGCCCGAACCGTCGGTCCAGTTGTGCAGGCCGCGTACTTCCTGTTCGAGCAGGCGGCGTTGGAGTATGTCGTCGTCCGACTGCCCCTGGTCGAGGCGGCGCATCTTCGCGTGGATCTCGCGGTAGCGGCGGGCCCGGCCGAGGATGTCGGCGCGCCGCGCGGCGGTCACGGTGGCGCCGAGCCGCTCCCGCGAGGTCTCCAGGACACGGTCGAGGACGGCCCTGCGCGCGCCCACGGCGACCGCCCCCCACAGGGCCGCCATGTTGAGGAAGATCCACAGGGTGACCAGCAGGCCGTTGCCGGCGAACGTGCCGAGGCCCATGCCGACCACGACAGGGAAGAAGAGCAGGAGGATGCGGCGGTCCTCCGGCTCCGTGACGGGCGACTCGGTGGGGCGTGTGCCGACGGCGCGGAGCGCGGCGAAGAGGGCGAGTCCGGTGAGGAACCACACCGGGAGCCACCAGTTCTGGCTGTTCACGGCGGACCAGGTGAGGTGCGAGCGCAGTTCGCCCCGGTGCCCGAGGCCGTACATGGGGTCGCCGTGCCGGCTCAGCCAGGAGACGCGCTGCCAGGTGCGCTCGACGGCCAGGACGTAGCAGGCGCCGACGGCCGCCGTGACGGCGACGACGACCGGTCCCGCGTAGCGCAGTCGCAGCTCGCGCGGCGCGCCCGGCGGCTTTCTGCTCGGCGGGATCAGATCGCCCGCCCGCGCGAGGCGCCAGGCGACGGCGGTGAACGCGAGGAAGGTGAGGGCCTGGGCGCAGGCGGTGGCGGCCAGGAGCGTGTACAGCGCGGGGTACGGCGTGCCGCCGCTGATGTCGAGGTCGTCGGGCAGTCCGAACAGGTCCGGCTGGAAGGCCACGGCGAGGACGGGCACGGTCAGTACGGCGCCCGCCCACGCGACGGACCGGCGCGGCCGCCCGAAGGCGAGCAGCAGTGCGGCGGTGCAGGCCGCGGCCGCGAAGCCGATACGGGGTTCCCGCGCCGTCCACAACTCCTCGTCCCCCAGCGCCTTCAGCCAGCGCAGCAGGACGGTGTCGCCGTCGAAGACGATGACGGCGCCCGCCGAGACCCACGCCCAGTCCCGCAGCGTCCCCGCGGACTCCGCTTCGAGGGCGCTCGCCCCGGCGCGCCGCCGCAGGCGTCCGGCCGCGTACAGGAGCAGCCCCGACACCGCGAACGTCCACGCCATGCTGCCGCCGTTGTTGAGGTTGGCGAAAAGGAAGCGGTCGTCCTGCGCCGCGAACGACCGCTGCCAGCCGGGTTCGAGCCGTACGGCGACGGGCGGCGGCTTCTTCTCGCCCTTCGGACGCCACACCAGCGCGGTGGCGCCCTGCCTCGTGGTCGGCTTCGGCCGGGCGGACTCGGCTCCGGGGTCGCCCGGGTCGACGAGGATCTCCGTCCAGTCCACGCGGTGGAGACCGGGCGCCGGTTCGAACAGGAGCCGCCAGTGGGCCGTGCCCTGCTCGACCTTCCAGGGGCCGAGCGCGAACCATCCGCGGTCCTCGTCGATCCAGGAGAACGTGTCCAGCGTGACCCGGAAGCCGCCCTTCTCCGCGGTCACCCGGGGGCTCCCCTCGGGGCGCCACTCCGCCCACCACCGGTGCTGCGCCTCGTCGGGGCGGGCGAGGCAGCCCATGGCCAGGCGGTGGCCGCCGGTGTCCTCGCTCAGCAGGAGGGACTTGGCGTGCCGCCAGGACGACGGGACGTGGACGGTCAGCCGGGCGGTCACCTTGGTGTGGATGCGGCCGGCGTGCGAGAGGCGGATGGTGGCGCTCGCCTCCGCCTGGTCCAGTCCGGCCGTCGCACACCGCTTGTCGACCGGCTTCGACTTCGGCTTCGGCTTCGGCTTCGGCTTCTGTTTCAGCTTCTGCTCGGCCGTCGGCCTGTCCGTGGCTTGCGCGGGCGTCGCGGGCCACAGCAGAGCGCAGAGTACGACGAGCAAAAGCACCGCGCGTGACTTCAACGGCCGCCCCGATCCCCCGAGTTGTACTACCTCTCAGTCTCCCCGACCGCGTCCAGTTCCGCGAGGTCCTCGGAGGTGAGGCGGAGGGCCGCGGCCGCCACGTTCTCCGCCAGGTGCGCCGGGGACGAGGTGCCCGGGATGGCCAGCATCGCCGGGGAGGTGGCGAGCAGCCAGGCGAGGGCGACCTGTGCGGGGGTGGCGCCGTGGCGGGCGGCGACGGTCTCGACGCGGGCGAGGTCGGGGGCTCCGGTGCCGCCGAAGGAGAAGTACGGCACGTAGGCGATGCCCTGCCGGGCACAGAGATCCACCAGCTCGGCGTCGGTGCGGGCCAGTGGGCTGAACCTGTTCTGCACGGCGACGACCGGGGCGATCGTCCGCGCCTCGGCGAGCTGCTCCGGAGTGGCGTTGCTGACGCCGAGGTGGCGGATCACGCCCTCGTCGCGCAGGGCAGCCAGAGTGGCGAAGCGGTCCTCGCCCGGCCCGTCGCTGCCCAGGAAGCGCAGGTAGACCAGGTCGAGGTGGTCGCGGCCCAGCTCGCGGAGGTTGCGGTGCACGGCCTTGCGCAGCTCCGCGGGGTCCGCCGGGTCCATCCAGCTGCCGTCCGGGAAGCGGCCGGGGCCGACCTTGGTGGCGATGACCAGGTCGTCGGGGTAGGGGTGCAGGGCGGTGCGGATGAGGTCGTTGGCCGCGATGTCCTGGAAGAAGTAGAAGGCCGCGGTGTCGATGTGGTTCACGCCGAGTTCGACCGCGCGGCGCAGAACGGCGACCCCCCGGGCGGGGTCATGGGCGGGGCCGTCCCACTGGGGGGCGGGCAGCCGCATCGCGCCGAAGCCCATGCGGTGGACGGGGAGTTCGCCGCCGATGAGGTACTGGCCGGCGGCGGCGCCAGGTCGCGACGCGTCGTTGGTGAGGTCATCCCCGAGCTGATCCCGGTGGTCATCCGTGGTCGTCATGGGCGAGATCCTCCGACGCGCGTCCTCCGTACGCGAACACGTGGCCACTTGCTGCCACGTTGACCCCTTGTGTACGCGGTCGCAGACTGTCGGGATCATGCCGAGTACGCCGATGAACCCACCCAGCGCGTCACCCCCGTCACCCCCATCCAGCACCGACCTGATCGTGTCCCTGCGCGGCGAGCGGGAATTGGTGCGCCGGGCGGGGAGCCTGTTCACCGGGGCACGGGAGGAGTTCCTGTGCGCGGCGGCGGACCTGGTGACGTTCTCGCGGGGCGTGAACGCGGCCTTCGCCGGGGGCAGGAGGCCGCCGTTGGTCCCGGGCGGCCTGGAGATGCGCAAGCTGTACACGCCGCGGGCGCTCGCGGACGCCGAGGCGGAGGCGCGGCTCGTCAGGATCGCCGAGTCGGGGGCGCATGTGCGGATCTCCGCGGCGCCGCTCGTGCACGAGGCCATCGTCATCGACCGGCGCGTCGCGATCCTCGCCGGAGCCCCGGTCCGAGGGACGCGGACGTACACGGTGATCCGGTCGCCCGACGCCGTCGAGGGGGTCAGGTCGCTGGTGTACGCGGCCTGGGAGACCGCCGTCGACCTGGCCGAGTACCGGCGGACGCGGCCTCCCGCGCTCAGCGGGGAGGCCCGCCGCGTCCTGCGGGCGCTGGGCGCGGGGCACACCGATGAGGCGGCGGCGCGGGAGGTGGGCATGTCGTTGCGGACGTACCGCAGACGGGTCGCGGAGCTGATGGCGGCGCTCGGCGCGACGTCACGTTTCCAAGCGGGGCTGCGTGCCGCGGAGTTGAATGACGTGCTCCAGGCCAGGGCAGGCAACTGACCGGGGCGGGTGACCGTCTAGATTGATGCTTGATCGTCGAACTACCCAGCGCGACACAGGTTTCCAGGAGGCTTCTCGTGTCAGACAACGACCCCCAGCTCGGCTCCGCCGCCGACGTCCGCGCGCGCATCGACACCAGCAAGCCGCACTCCGCACGCTTCTGGAACTACTTCGTGGGCGGCAAGGACAACTACGAGAAGGACCGCGAACTCGGCGACCACATCAAGGAGATCTTCCCGGGCCTGGTCGACGTGGCCCGCACCAGCCGTCTCTTCCTCGGCCGCGCGGTGCGCCACCTGGCCACGGAGCAGGGCGTGCGGCAGTTCCTGGACATCGGCACGGGCCTGCCCACGGCGGACAACACGCACGAGGTCGCCCAGCGCGCGGCCCCGGACTCGCGCATCGTCTACGTCGACAACGACCCGCTGGTCCTCGCCCACGCGCGGGCCCTGCTGACCAGCACGCCCGAGGGCGAGACGGCGTACATCGACGCCGACCTCTACGAGCCGGAGGCGATCCTGCGGGAGGCCGCGAAGACGCTGGACCTCTCGCAGCCGGTGGCCCTGATCATCCTGAACACGCTCGGCCACGTCGCCGATCACAAGGAGGCCCGCGACCTGGTCTCGCGGATCATGGCCGGTCTGCCCTCCGGGAGCTACCTGGTGATCAGCGACTCCACGGCGACGAGCGAGGGCATGATCGCGGCGTCGAACGAGTACAACAAGAGCGGCGCGATCCCCTACTACGTACGGAGTGTGGAGGAGATCGGCGCCTTCTTCGACGGCCTGGAGCTGGTGGAACCCGGCGTCACTCAGGTCACGCGGTGGCGCGCGGAGACGGAGGACGTGACGGCGGTCGACGCGTACGGGGCGGTGGCCCGCAAGCCATAGTCCGCAACCCGTCGGCCGTAATCCGTCGGCCGTAATCACCCCGAAGGAAGAAGCCGCTCTTTCCCGGGGCGGGATTTCGGAGAAGAATTTCGCTGCTTTCCGGCAGGCCGCAAGGCAATCGCCAGCACAGCCGCTCCGAATAGTGCGATGAGCATGATCCAGGCCGCGCCGACGTGCATGGCGTGAATAAAGGCGTCATCGGCGGCGTGCGCGAGAGTGGGCCGGTGCGTCGTGGTGGCGATATGCCGGGCCTGTTCGGCGGAGACCCGCGCCCGGTCCTGTACCGGTCCCGGCAGATCGATCAGCGAGGGTTCGATCGCGCGCCGGTACACGATCGACATGATCGTGCCGCCGACCGCGATCCCGATCACGCTGCCGGTCTGCCGCACGGTGTTGGTGACGGCCGACCCGGCACCGGCCCGCTCCAACGGCAGGGAGCTGATCAGCGCCGCCGTCACGGGGCCGATCACCATGCCGATCGAGAGGCCCTGGACCAACAGCAGGATCTCGATCCACAGGAGCGGGGTCTGGACCCCGAGGAACCCGTACATTCCCATGGTCAGCGCCGCCACGGCGAGCGCCGGCACGGTGACGGCACGCAGCGACCAGCGGCGGGACAGATTCTCGCCGAGGAACGCCCCCGCGGTCGCGCCGAGCGCGGTCGGGAGGCTGGCCAGACCCGCCTCCATCGGTGAGAAGCCGCGTGCGCCCTGGAGGTAGAACGCGTTGTAGAAGGTGCCGGCGGTCATGGCGAAGAGGAGCAGTCCGAGCGCCGCGTTGCCGCCGCCGAACGCACGCTGCGCGAGCAGCCGGGGATCAAAGCTGGGCGTCCTGCTCCGCAGTTCGACGAGTACGAAGGCGGCCAGCAGGGCCAGTCCGACGGCGATCGGCGCCCATACGTCCGTACGGCTCCAGGCGGCGACCTGCCCCGCGCGGATCAGCCCGTAGGCCAATGCCGCGAGCCCGGTGATCGAGAGCAACATTCCCGCCGGGTCGAGCGGCCGCAGAACAGGGCTGCGGAAATTCGGGGCCAGCACGGCGATCCCGACCAGTGCCAGCGCCACGACCGGGACATTGATCAGAAAGACCGAGCCCCACCAGAAATGGTCGAGGAGCAGCCCCGCCAGCACCGGGCCCGCGGCCATTCCGACACCGGCGGCGGTCGAGGAGACGGCGATCGCGGTCGCCCGCGCGGGGCCGCTGAAGGTCCACATGAGGATGGCCAGATTGGCGGGCATGATCAGCGCGCTGCCCAGTCCCATCGCGGCGCGCGCGGCTATCAGCTGGCCCGCGTCGCTCGCGTACGCCGCCCACAGCGAGGACCCGGCGAAGATCACAAGCCCGATGATGAGCACGGTCCGGTGACCGAAGCGGTCACCCAGGGCGCCCGCGGTGAACATCAAGGTGGCGAAGGCCAGGGTGTACGAGCCTGTGGCCCACTGAAGCTCGGCCGAGCCGGCGTCCAGCCCACGGACCGGGTCCGCGAGGGTCTCCAGGGTGACGCTCAGGACGGTGTTGTCGAGCCAGATGACCAGCGAGCACAACATGAGTACGGCAAGGATCAACTGCTGTCGGAACTTCGGCAATGGTGGTGACGTGGTCACGAATACCCTCGGATACGGTCGGATACGGTCGGATACGGCCGGTGAATACCTGACGATTGACTGGACCGTAGGCAATCGGAACGCCGCTGTCAATTCCCGAGTTGCCGTGCGCAGAATGCCGTTTCAGCCGCTATCCGGGGGCACGCGTCACACTCCCTGTCAATTCCAGACGCCCGTAAACGCACCCTGGCTTTAACCGATAGTCGAGGCATGTCGACATGACCTCTGTCAATTGCGGTGGTGGCCTCCGCTATCCAGGCCGACTTCGGCTTCTCCGCCGCCGGGCTACCTGGATCCTCCACGCCTCTCTGATCGCCTTCGGCAGGCTCCTGCTGCTCGTCGGGCGGCTCGGTGACCTCGTCGCGCCCTCCAAGGCATCAGCGCGCGATGACCTCGGCCGTCGCGCTCGGCATGCTCGTCTCCCTCCTCCCCGGGCCCGGCGCCCACCGCACGCTCCTCGCCGGCCTCACCTCGATCACGCTCGGCCTGGCGCTCCTCGGCCGACTGCCCGCCGACGGTTCGTACGTCATCGACGTCCTGCCCGCCATGCTGCTGCTCGGCGCGGGCTTCGCCGCCGCGATGCCCGCCGTGACAGGGCTCGCCATGGGTGGCGCCGCCGAGGACGACGCGGGCCTCGCGTCCGGCCTCTTCAACACCACCCAGGTCGTGGGCGGTTCGCTCGGCCTCGCCGTCCTGACCACCCTCGCGGCGAGCCGCACTCAGTCCCTCACCGGCCAGGGCACGGACGGCATCGCCGCCACCGCCGACGGTTACCGGCTCGCCTTCTGGGTCGCCACCGGCATCGCCGCCGCGGGCCTCGCACTGGCCGCCACCGTCCTGCGCCCCGCCTCCTCCTGCAGCCGCGCCTCCTCCGGCAAGGGCAGGTGAGCCCAGACCGTCTTGCCGACCTGCCGCGCCACCACACCCCACTCCTCGGCCAGCGCCGCCACGATCACGAGCCCTCGGCCCGACTCCCCGTCGGCCTCCGGGGGTTCGGGCGTTTCCGGAGGCATGCGTTCGGTGCGCGTGTCGGTCACCTCGATACGGAGCGTGTTCACGCCAAGCGTGAGACGGAGTTCGAAGTCACGGCCCGGCACCCGGCCGTGCGTCGCGGCGTTCGCCGCGAGCTCGGCGACGATCGCCTCCGCCGCGTCGGACAGTTCGGTGTCGTACGCGATGCCCCAGCCATCCAGGTGATACCTGGTCAGACGCCTTGCGAGGCGGGCGCCCCGGGGCGTGGCGCTGAGCAGTTGCGTGAAGTCCCGCGTCGTGGTGGCGGGTCGGGCTTGGGTTGGCATGACGCCCACCGTGGCCTCATCCCAGCCGGGTACACCAGCAACCAAACCCGTACGCTCTGTCAGCGTACGAGTACGAAGGGTAGACAAGGGGGGTAACCGTGAGTGACGATTGAGACGTTGGTGGGGATAGGAACACGAGCGTCGGGGGATACCCATGATGTCGTCAAGCAGCAAAGAGCCCGAAGCGTCGGACGGTCTGAAGACCTTCGGCGCCGTCCTCAAGAGCTTCCGCAAACGCGCCGGACTCACCCAGGAAGCGCTGGCCGCCGAGGTCGGCTGCTCCACGCACTTCCTGGCCTCCATCGAACAGGGCAGGCGGTTCCCGCCACCGAGATTCGTCGACCTGTGCGAGGCGGCGCTCGACGCGTTCGGCACGTTGAGGCTGGCGGCGAATCAGCTCTCCCGGAAGCCGGGCCTGGCAATGTGGTTCCGTCAGTGGGCCCTTCTGGAGCAAGAGGCCCTCAACCTGTACACCTACGAATGTCGGCTGATCCCCGGCCTGTTGCAGACCCCGGCGTACGCCCGAGCACTGTTCGCCAACCGGCTTCCACCGCTCAGTGACGCGGAGGTTGAGGCACAGCTGACGGCACGAATGGAACGGCAGCGGTTACTGACGGAGCGGCCGAACACGACGTACAGCTTCATCCTCGAAGAGCACCTGCTTCTCCGGACGTTGGGCGGCCCCGCGGTCACTCAGGAACTCATCGAGCACATTCTCCGCATGGCCGCGCAGCGCAACATCGAGATTCAGATCGTGCCACTGGTGCGGGACACCCACGCGGGTACAGACGGCCCCATCAAGCTATTGGAGACCCCGGACAACAAGTGGTTCGCCTACAACGAAGGGCAGGAGAGCGGCCAGCTCATCTCCGACCCGAAAGTGGTCAGCATTCTCCAGACGCGGTATGCCAGGATGCGTTCACAGGCTCTCTCGTTCGAGGACTCGGTGAGCCTGCTGGAGCGGATGCGAGGAGCATAATGAGCACCCCCGAACTGGCCTGGTTCAAGAGCAGCTACAGCGGCAGCTCCGGTGACGACTGCCTGGAAGTGGCCCTGCATTGGCGCAAGTCGAGTTACAGCGGCGGCTCCGGCGATGACTGCGTAGAGGTCGCCCCCTGCCCCACCACCATCCACGTACGCGACTCCAAGAACCCCGCAGGGCCCCAGCTCGCCCTCGGGACCGCGGCCTGGGTCGATTTTATCTCCTGCGCACTCCACATGCAGGAGCGACGAGATTGTGGCTGACTGGGAAGGTCAGTGATGGCAGGCCGCCTGCCTACGCCCACGATCCGATCCTGGCGCCGGTCAGCGCGCTCTCAGCAGGGTGCCGCCGGCGCCCTGCGGGAGATCCACCATGTGCGTCGATCCCGAAACGTGTCCTGACTCAGCCTTCGCCGTGGTGCGCCACCCGTGTCGGCGCGCGGAACTGCCACGGGTACGACGGAGCACAGTGCCGCACGGGGACGGCTGTCCGCCCGTTCCCGGAATGACGGGGGCCCGGTTCGTATCCCTCGCGGAGGGGCCCGGGGACGGCTCGGCGCTGCGCCGGGCCTCGTCCAGAGCCGCACACCGGGTCGGCCGACTGGGCCGGTTCCTCGGCATCGCGCAGCCGGTGGCCGGAGACGGCGCGCTCAGCATCGACATGGGGGCGGGCACCACCGTCATCTTCTCCGAGGCCCGCCTGGGCGGGCAGCGGCACTTCCTCCATCTCATGGGAGCCAAACACCTGCCCACCGAGAACCCGGGCCTCGCCGAGATCAACCTGGTGACCGGCCCCTGCCTGTTCAGCGCGCACACCCTGTGGGGCCGGGACGAACAGGGCGAGCGGGTCGATCTCCTGCACGCCCAGAGCGCTCCGTTCCGCTGCCGCCTGACCGCGATCGAGGCGGCCCCGGAGCTGTCCCTGTACGAGTACGAGTCGATTCTGCGGCGGACCCGTCTCATCGCCGACGTGGTCGCCATGCTGCCCTCCGGGGTACCTGTGAACATCACCATCGACATACCGCGGGTGCAGTACTACCTGTATCTGCTGGACGCCTTCACCAGCGGACTGCTCAGTCCCGAGCTGACGCTGGAGTGGTTCCGTATGGTCGATGACCGGCATGCGCTGACCGTGAGCTTCTTCCGGGAACGCCTGCGGGCCGAGCTGACCAGGACGGCCCGGCAGGACGTCGTCATCGACGAGTCCCGCGCACTGGGCGAACTCGCGCCGCACCTGCGAGAGGCCGTCCACCAGGGCGCCATCCCCTCAGCCGCCGAACTGGCGGCCGTGCCGGCGGCCGGCGGTGACCCGGTGTGGAAGCTCCTGCTGGACCTCGATCCGCCGGCGGACGTGGCCGCGCTCGGCCCCGCCAGCTACGTCGTCGAGGAGCTGCGCGCCGCCAACATCCACAAGGACAGTGCCCGCAGCATCGGTATCGCGGTCGAGAACCACACCGAGTGGAAGGTCTTCGAACGGAGCAGGAACATACTGCGGGACACGAAGACCGGGCGAAACTCGGCTCCTGGGCCGTTCGTCGGCCTGTATCCCTTGGAGCGGCTGCTCAACCTCGACCCGCACGGCCAGTGGGCGTACCCCTACTTCCTCGAGTCGGGCCACCACGCCCTGGATGAGGCCGGCGAGATCGTCGACCTCTTCTCCGTGGCCGAGGCGCTCTACACCGGAGTGCGCTGACCGTACTTTTCATAGCTGACGAATTCACGGCGGCTCCGGCGTCGGGAGGCACGGCGCTCGTACGCGGGGTAACCGATCGGGATGACCAGCACCGGCCTGATCGACGAAGGCATATCGAACAGGAACCGCAGGGGTTCGACTCGGAAGCTGTGAACAGGGCATGCGCCCAGGCCATGGGCGTGCGCGGTGAGCAGCAAATTCTGTACGGCCATGGCCACGCACAAGGCTCTGGCCTCCCTGTCCGCCGGATCGTCCAGGCCGCGGTCACCGTCGGTACAGGCCACGACCACCATGGAAGGAACGCCGAACACGCCGGGAGCGAAACTCCGCAGCCGCCGGATGTTCTGCGGATCTCGGATGACGAGGAACGACCACGCCTGAGAGTTCGCGGCGCTGGGGGCCGATTCCATTCCTTGCAGCAGCGCTTCCACGACCTCCGGAGCGATGGGAGTGTCGGTGTACGCGCGCATGACGCTACGACTCGTCAGCATCTGCAAGAACTGCTCGGGGGTAACTCCGGGCACCGGCAAAGCAGGGGAAGACTCACTAGTCATACTTTTGGCATACCCCGTGCGGCTTCACCTTCTGCCACGTCGGACGCCCATGTCACTCTTCCCGCTCACTTCCATGCGGCCATATTGATGGAAACCCGATCCGCCACCGGCCACACCTATGGCATGGGGGCACCCATGGGTGCCAGACGAGAGGTGACCGAACATGAAGACGTCGGCCGACACCGACCAGCTGAAACTGCACGAGGACCTGGCCTCGCTCGCCGCCTACCTGCTCAGCGTTGGCCGGGGGCTGCTGGAGGAACCGGACGATTACCCGCCCATGCGATGCGTCGACGCCGCCCGGCGCACGCTCGGGGTTCTGGAGGCGCACACCGCGGCCGACCCGCGCCTTGTGGACCTGCGGTCCAAGCTCGAAGAGATCGTGACCGCACCTCCGGAGCCCGATCCTCCCCCGATGACCGAGCTGCTCGACGATCTGTGCATGACGATGGCACGCGTCATCAAGAACGCCGTCTGACCCGCTGACCCCGGCCGACCCGAAGCGCCGGCCGGCCCTTCGGAAGAGCGCCGGGACGCTCCGCTGCTCCTGGCCGGGGCTGGACCGGAGCAGTTCGAGGTGGGCCTCGCCCGTCTGTTCCGCATCGCGTAGCCCTCGTGGTGCTTGGACGTGATGACGATGTAGCGCATCCCGACGTCCTTGGCCGCCTTGACCACGGCCTTCGCGTGGAAGTCGGCGGGGTTGAAGCTCTGCGTCCGCTCCTCGTACGCGTCCATCGGGATGTCGCACTGGCGCGCTTGATCCACTCGGCGTCGCGGCAGGTGGTGCCGTCGGGGCGCCTGTACTCGCCCTCCAGGTTCGAGTAGGTACCGAAGTGGATGAACATGCCGAAGTGGTCCTGGCGGAACCGAGTTGGTGCGGTCGGCCGTGAAGGGATCGTCCTTGGCGTGGTCGGTGCCGGGGCCCGCGGTCGTCTGCGCCCGGGAGGCGGGGGCTGAATCGGTGGTGGCGGCCGCGTTCGGGAGGGAAGAGTCACTTCGGTATGCCCCGCAAGCCCTGCCAGCCCGCCGGGGCCCGCGTCCGCGCCCCCTCCCGACCGACGGAGCCCGTATGCCTCTCCCCCGCCGGACCGTCCTCACCGTCCTCGCCGGTGCCACCGGTATCGCCGCTGTCGCCTGTTCCGGCACCGCCGCGGACGGCGTGCCGACCCCGCGGCGCGGCGCCGCCGCCGCGGCGGCCCGGCGGCTGCTGCCCCGGCACTGGGACCAGATCACGTTCCGGACCGTCCCGCCGAAGCGGGGCGCCGAGGACTCCTTCCGGGTCACCGGGCGACGCGGCCACATCACGGTGGAAGGCACCAGTACCGTCGCCCAACTCACCGGGCTCGACCACTACTTGAAGCACACCACTCACTCCAACATCACCTGGGCGGGCAGCCAGACCGACCTGCCCGACCGGCTCCCCGCCCCCGCCGAGCCCCTCACCGCACAGGCCAACACCCCGCACCGCTTCGTCCTCAACGACACCAACGACGGCTACACCGGCGCGTACCACGACTGGGAGTACTGGGAGCGCGAGCTCGACGTGCTCGCGCTGCACGGATACAACGAAGTGCTCGTGTACGTCGGGGCGGACGCCGTGTACCACCGCGCCTTCCAGCAGTTCGGTTACGAGGACGAGGAGTTGAGAGCCTGGATACCCGCCCCCGCCCATCAGCCGTGGTGGCTCCTCCAGAACATGTCGTCGTTCCCGCATCCCGTCTCCCGGCAGCTCCTCGACGCCCGCGCCCGCCTCGGCCGCCGCATCTGCGACCGGCTGCGCGAACTGGGCATGACGCCGGTCCTGCCGGGCTACTTCGGGACCGTACCGCCCGGTTTCGAGGCCAGGAACCCGGGGGCGAGGACTGTCCCGCAGGGCGACTGGGTGGGCTTCGCGCGGCCCGACTGGCTGGATCCGCGCACCGGCGGCTTCGCGCGGGTGGCCGCCGCGTTCTACCGCGTGCAGGACGAGCTGTTCGGCCCGTCCACGATGTACAAGATGGACCTCCTTCATGAGGGCGGAAAGCCCGGCGACGTGCCGGTGGGCGAGGCGGCCAAGGGCGTCGAGAAGGCCCTGCGCACGGCGCACGCCGACGCCACGTGGGTGATCCTCGGCTGGCAGCACAATCCGCCGAAGGCGATCACCGACGCCGTCGACAAGAAGCGGATGCTCATCGTCGACGGCCTCTCCGACCGCTTCCCGCACATCACCGACCGCGAGGCGGACTGGGGCTCCACGCCCTACACCTTCGGCTCCATCTGGAACTTCGGCGGACACACGACGATGGGCGCCAACACGCCTGACTGGGCCGCGCTGTACGAGAAGTGGCGCACCAAGAAGGGCAGCACGCTCAGCGGGATCTCCTTGATGCCGGAGGCGGCCGACAACAACCCGGCCGCTTTCGAGCTCTTCTCCGAACTGGCGTGGAGCGATGGCACCCTGGACTTGAAATCATGGTTCACCGCGTGGTCGACGGCGCGGTACGGGGACGCTGATCCGCATGCCGCCGCCGCATGGGACGTGCTCCGCCGTACCGCCTACGGCACGACGCGCGCCGACAAGTGGGCCGAGGGCGCCGACGGACTCTTCGGGGCGCGGCCCGATCTGGCGGTCTCGTCGGCGGCGGCCTGGTCACCCAAGAAGATGCGGTACGAACTGGCGGACTTCGAGCCCGCCCTCGACGAACTGCTGGCGGTGCGGCGCGACTTGCGGGGCTCGACCGCGTACCGCCGCGACCTGCTCGATGTCGCCCGGCAGACGCTCTCCAACCGCAGCCGGGTCCTGCTGCCGCGCATCAAGGAGGCGTACGGCGCCGGCGACGCGGCCCGCTTCGACCGGCTCAGCGGCGCGTGGCTGGAGCTGATGGACCTGCTCGACCGTCTCGTGGCCACGGACCCCGACCACCTGCTCGGCCGCTGGGTCGCGGACGCGCGGGCGTGGGGCGCCGACGCGGAGGAGAGGGACCGACTGGCGTACGACCAGCTGTCGCTGCTCACCGTCTGGGGCAACCGCTCAGGGGCGGAGGCGGGGCTGCGGGATTACGCCAACCGTGAGTGGGCGGGGCTCGTCGGGGGGCTCTACCGGCTGCGCTGGGAACGGTACTTCGAGGAGCTGCGGGCGGCCCTCACGGGTGGCCGCGGGCCCCGGAAGATCGACTGGTTCGCCTTGGAGGACGGCTGGATCCGCGACCCGGGCCGCCTTGCGACGCGCCCTACGGGCGATACGTACGGGGTCGCGGCGCGGGTGCGGGAACGACTGGGCGCTGTGCCGTGACGGGGCCCGCCTGTTGTGCGTTGCCTGCGGGTGGCTTCTCGGCTGGTCGCGCAGTTCCCCGCGCCCCTGACGGGGCCCGTGCCGCTGCCGGGAGTGCCCCG
>NZ_JBSFRK010000024.1:0-122786 GCF_053589195.1 Streptomyces sp. NPDC003379
CCCCCCTCACCCTCACGCACCAACCGCGCCAAACCCGCCACCGTCGGCGCACCGAACAACTCCCCGATCCCCACCTCCACATCAAGCACCGCACGCACACGCGCCACCAGCCGCATCCCCAGCAGCGAATCCCCACCCAGGTCGAAGAACGACACATCGGCGCCGACCCGCCCCAGGCCGAGGACCTCGCCGAACAGCCCCCACAGCACTTCCTCCACGGGCGTCGCGGGCGCACGGCCACTTCCCGCGCCCATGAAGCCCATGAAGTCGGGCGACGGCAGGGCGGCCCGGTCGAGCTTCCCGTTCACGGTCAGGGGCAGCGCGTCCAGGACCAGTACCGCCGACGGGACCATGTACTCCGGGAGCGCCCTCGCCACGTGGTCCCGCAGCAGCCGGGGGTCCGCGCCCCGCTGCCCGTCGGGTACGACGTAGCCGATCAGCCGCTTGTCCCCGCCGGGGCCACCAGGGCCACCAGGGCCGCCGAGGCCGTCGTCCTGGCGGGCCACCACCACGACCGCCTGAGCCACCGATTCGTGCCCGGCGAGGACCGCCTCGACCTCGCCCGGCTCCACCCGGAACCCGCGGACCTTCACCTGCTCGTCCGCACGCCCGACGAACGACAGCTCGCCATCGGCCGTCCACCGCACCAGGTCACCGGTGCGATACATCCGCCCGCCGGCACCGAACGGGCACGCCACGAACCGCTCCGCCGTCAGCCCCGAGCGCCCCAGATAGCCGCGTGCCAGACCCGCCCCCGCCACATACAGCTCACCCACCACACCGGCCGGGACCGGCTGGAGAGCCGCGTCCAGCACGTAGACCCGACGGTTGGCCAGCGGGCGGCCGATCGGCAGCACCGGAGTGCTCGCCGCACCCACCGGCACCACATGCCACGTCGCGCACAGCGTGATCTCCGTCGGCCCGTACAGATGGCGCACCGTCACCTCCGGGCACGCCTCCCGCACCCGCGCCACCGCACCGGCCGGCACCACATCACCGCCCGTCAGCACCTCGCCGAGGCCGGTGAAGCACTCCGGGGACTCCTCCGCGAGCACCCGGAACATCCCCGCCGTGACATGCAGCGCCGACACACCGTCCGCGATCGCCGCGCGGACCCGTGCCGCGTCCACCACACCCGGTCCGGCGATCACCACACGGCCCCCCGCGACCAGCGGCACCCACACCTCGAACAGCGACACGTCGAAGGCGTGCGGGGCGTGCATCAGCACCGTGTCGCCCGCGCCCACCGACCAGCCCGAGTCGGAACTCACCAGCGCCGCCACTCCCCCGTGCTCCACCGCCACGCCTTTCGGCACCCCCGACGAGCCCGACGTGTACATCACGTACGCCAGGTCCTCCGCGCCCACCGGGACCGCGGGGCCGTCGATCCGGCACGCGGCGACGGCTGCCCGTACCCGGGGGTCGTCGAGGACCACCGGCTGCGCGTGGGTGTCCGCGGGGATCGCGTCCCGGTACGCCTCGGTGCAGAGCACCGCCGCCGGTTCCGAGTCGGCCAGCAGGAACGTCACCCGCTCGGCCGGATACTCCACGTCCACCGGCACGAACGCCGCGCCCGCCCGCCACACCCCCAGCAGGGCGACGATCAGGTCCGCGGAGCGCTCCATCACCACCGCGACCCGATCCCCGCGCCGCACTCCGACAGCCGCCAGGTATGACGCGAGCCGGCCGGACGCCGCGTCCAACTCCCCGTACGTCAGGGCCTGTTCGCCGTCGGCGACCGCTACCGCGTCCATGGACCAGCCGAGCTGGCGGGCCAGCAACGCGGGCACCGAGTCCGCGGCCGGCGGCCGCCGGGTGGCGTACCCGCCCTCCACCAGCGCGTCACGCTCGGTCCCGGCCACCGCCTCGACGCGGCCCACCGGCACCGACGGGTCCTTCACCGCCTTCTCCAGGAACGTCAGGAACGACCGGTGTGCCGCCCGGAGCCAGTCACGGTTGTGGAGCGCGGGGTTGGCTTCGAAGGTGACCCGCATGCCCTCGTCCTCGGACCAGCCGCTCACCAGCACGCCGAAGTCCTCGACCCGTCGGCTCGACAGGTCACGGACGATGCCCCGGTACTCGCCGAACCGCAGAATCTCGCCGGCCATCGGCATGACGTTGACGGAGGGGCCGAAGTGCCATCGGTCGCCCACCGGCCAGTTGAGTTCGCGGCGCAGCCGCTCTCCTCGGAAGGCCTGGTGGTCGAGGAGGCCGCCGATCTCGCGCCCCGCCTCCCGCGCCAGGTCCACGAGGCTCATACCGGCGGCCACGGGCAGCCGGAGGGGAAGCATGTTCGCCATCGTGCAGGGGGTCCGTCGCGCCTGGTCGCTCACGCGGCCGGAGACCGGGAGGCTCAGGACGGCCTCGTCCGATCCGGTCAACCGGCCCGTGAAGGCGGCGACCGCCGCGACGACGAGCCGGGGCCAGCTCACCTCGGCACGGGCAGCCGCCGCGCGCAGGGCCTCGACGGTGGAAGGCGGCAGGTGGCCCGTCTCGCGCAGGACCTCGCGCGCGTTCTCGGGCCGTGCGGCCGGACCGGGGCCGTGTCCGGGGACGGTGACCAGGCCCGGACGGTCGGCGAAATGGTCGAGCCAGTACCGCCGGTCGAGGGCATACCGCTCCGAGGCGCGGTACGCGGACTCCTCCTCAAGGAGGTCGCCAAGCGAGGCGTGTCCGGCCGGTTCCGGGGACCGCCCGCGCAGCATCGCCGAGTAGACGTCCGCGAAGCGACGAGCCACGAGGGAACATCCGAAGGCGTCCATCAGCAGGTGGTCGTAGCGCTGGAACCAGATGTGCCGGTCGGGAGCCAGCCGGAACAGGACGTAGGAGAAGGGGTGACCGGCGTGCGGGCCCGTCTCCTGGCGCAGTTCCGCCCGCATCCACTCTTCGGCAGCCGTCGGGGAATCGTCGACGTCGCCGAGATCTCCGAAATCGACGAGATCTCCGAGATCGACGTAGTGCAGAAGAGGGGAGGGGGGATTCTGCGGGGCGGTGACTTGTGAGACCTTGTCGCCGTCTTCCACGAATCGCACCTGGAGGATTTCCGTTTCGGCGACCACCTGCCGCAACGCCCGCTCGAATACCTGCTCGTCAATCCGTCCCGATATCTCGACGTACTGGCCGACGCTGTACATCCGACGGGAGCCCTCCACGCGCTGCGCCAGCCAGATCCCTTCCTGGGAATCGAACAAGGGCAGAGTGCGACCAGCTTTGCCGTTCATCTTTCCCCCTCGCCGAGCGATCCGCCGCGTCGGCTATTTCATTACCGAGCCGTCCAACCGCACGCTTTGCGCACTTGGACACAGGGCAGGCGCATGAACAAGCGCGGTGAATTCGATGCTATGCCCGACAGGGGAATTGAGGCGAGCGTCCGCGGTGACGGCGGGGGGGCACCCGGAGGCGGGGTCACCCGGAGGCGGAGCCGCCCGCGGCCGTCACGGAGGCGGCCTGGGGCAGGCGATGCCCCCCACCGTTCTGCTGGTGCCGGGTCTGCTGGCGTTCCGCCGCCTGCAGCGGGAAGGCGACCTCCACGACGAGCCCGCCCCCCGACCGGGCGTGCGCGTTCAGGGTCGCGCCGTGGGCCGCCGCGATGGAGCGCACGATGGACAGGCCGAGGCCGTGGTGGCCGTCGCCCGCGGTGCGGTCGAGCCGCTGGAACGGCTCGAACAGCCGGCTCACCCGGTCCGGCGGAATCCGGTTGCCGGAATTGGCCACCCGGACGACGGCGCTGTCGCCCTCGACGCGGGTGACGACCTTCACCCACCCGTCGGGCACGTTGTAACCGATGGCGTTGTCGATGAGGTTGGCCACCAGGCGTTCGACCAGCGCCCGGTCGCCCCAGGTGCCCGCGGCCTCGGTCGCCGCGTCCATCCGCAGCCCTCGCCGCTCCGCCTGCTCGCGGCAGCCGAGCACCGCCTTCCTCGCCAGCTCCGCCAGCTCCAACGGCTCCCGGCGGTCCAGGCCGCGTTCGCTGCTGGACAAGGTCAGCAGCGACTCCAGGAGCCGTGCCTGCTGCTCGCTCAGGACCAGCAGCCGTTCGAAGTTGGACCGGAAGGACTCGACGGTGGCGTCGCGGTCGATCAGCGACTCCTCAAGGAGCGCGTGTTCGACGGTCAGTGGAGTACGCAGTTCATGCGCGGCATTGGCCACGAAGCGTTTGTGGGAGTCCAACGCCCCTTCCAGCCGGCCGAGCAGCCCGTCGACCGTGTCGGCCAGGCCCTTCAGCTCGTCGCCGGGGCCCTCGACGGCCAGCCGTTGGTGCACGTTGTGGGCGGAGATCCGCTGGATGGTGGAGGTCATCGTGCGCAGCGGCCGCAGCACCCGGCCCGCGACGAACCAGCCGAGGCCGATCGCGATCACCGACATGATCGCCAGTGCGACGCCGGACTCGATCAGCAGGCGGCTCATCTCCAGCTCGTGCTGGCGCATCGCCTGCTGGCGCCGGGCCTCGGCGACGCTGTCCAGCGCGGCCGACGTGCTGCCCGTATACATGTGGACGCCGTCCGGCGCGGGTGTGCCGGACCCGCCGCGGCTGAAGAGGTACATGCCGTTGGAGCGGCTGACCAGCAGATAGGTGATCGTCAGCAGGACGGCGCCGGACACGACGAACAGCGAACCGTACAGCAGTGTGAGCCGCATGCGGACCCGCTTGGGCAGGAGACGGGAGGCCGCCCAGGCCCGGAGCCTGGCCGCGCGGGGCGAGCTGGGCAGACGCATCGGCATCTCACATCACATCGTCAAGTCCGGTACCCACAACGGGCGATGGTCTCGTCGTGACCGACGGCACCGCCGCGGCCCCGCATGAAGCGCATTCGCCGTCCAGGCTACCGGCGCGCACCGCCCTCAGGAGGGCTGTTCGCGGCAGCACGGCATCCGCGGCGCGGAGAGCGCGTCGCGGATGCCGTGATCCGTGCGGTGAGCGGGTGGGCTCATCCGTGGCCCGGGGGTGGTGGGCCCCCATGGGGACCACCCGGCGGACCGCCTGGGCCGGGGCCGGGGCCCGGGCCACCTGGGCCAGGACCTGGTGCGTAGTAGACCCCCGGGGGCTGCGGACCCTGGAAGGCACCGGGCGGCCCAGCGACCGTCATGGGGCCGCCGGGACCGCCGGGACCACCGGGGCCGCCGTTGATGACGCGGCCGGGGCCCTGCGGTCCACCGACCGGCTCGGGCACCGGCGCGTCGCCGTTCTTGGACGGCTGGCGGGAGAACTGCGTGCGGTACAGCTCCGCGTAGAGCCCGTTCAGCTCCATCAGTTCCTCGTGCGTGCCGCGTTCCTGGACGCGGCCCTTGTCGACGACCAGGATCTGGTCGGCGTCCCGGATGGTGGAGAGCCGGTGGGCGATCACGAGTGAGGTCCGCCCGCGCAGCGCGGTCTTCAGGGCCAGCTGCAGGGCCGCTTCGGACTCGGAGTCCAGATGTGCGGTGGCCTCGTCGAGTACGACGATGGGCGGGGCCTTGAGCAGCAGGCGGGCCATGGCCACGCGCTGTTTCTCACCGCCGGAGAACCGGTAGCCGCGGTCTCCGACGACGGTGTCGAAGCCGTCGGGGAGCGATTCGATCAGGCCCCAGATCTGTGCCGCCTTGCACGCGTCGATCAGTTCCTGCTCGGTGGCGTCGGGTCGCGCGTAGGTCAGGTTGTCGCGGATGGTCGCGTGGAAGAGGTGCGCGTCCTGGGTGACCATGCCGACGGTGTCGTTCAGCGACTGGAGCGTGACGTCGCGGAGGTCGTGGCCGCCGATCCTGATGGCGCCCTCGACCGGGTCGTACAGCCGCGGCACCAGGTGGGTGATCGTCGTCTTGCCGGCTCCGGACGGGCCGACCAGCGCGGTGAGTTTGCCCGCGGGCGCGGTGAAGGTCAGGTCGCTCAGGGTCCAGGTGTTCTGCGTGCGTTCCTGCATGGGCAGGGCGATGGACTCCAGCGAGGCGAGCGAGACGTCGGCGGCCCTCGGGTAGCGGAAGGACACCCCGTCGAACTCGATCTCCGGCGCCCCTCCGTCGCCGCCCGTGGCGGGCAGGGGCACGGCGCCCGGCTTCTCGGAGATCAGCGGCTTGAGGTCGAGGATCTCGAAGAGCCGGTCGAAGCTGACGAGCGCGGTCAGTACGCTCGTCTGCGCGCCGGCGAGCTGGTTGATGGGCCCCATCAGCCGGGTGAGCAGGGTGGCCAGCGCCACCAGCGTGCCGATCTGGAAGGTGCCTTCGATGACGAGGCTGCCGCCCAGGCCGTAGACGAGCGCGGTGGCCAGCGAGCCGACCAGCATCATCGTCAGGAAGAGCATCTTTCCGTAGATGGCGGTCTGGACTCCGAGGTCGCGGCCCCTGGCGGCCAGCCGGGAGAACATGCCCGTCTCGCCCGCGGGACGGCCGTACAGCTTGGCCAGCAGGGCGCCGGTCACGTTGAAGCGCTCGCTCATGAACGAGCCGACCTCGGCGTTGACCTGCATGTGCTCCCGCATGATCCGCTGGAGCCGCCCGCCGACGAGCTTTCCGGGCAGGACGAACAGCGGGATGATCACCAGGGAGATCAGTGTGACCACCCAGGACAGATAGAACATCGTGATCAGTACGAGGATCAGCGTCAGCCCCGCGGAAGCCACCGTGGACAGCAGGGTCGTGACCGCCTGTTGGGCGCCGACCACATCGGTGTTCAGCCTGCTGACGAGCGACCCTGTCTGCGCGCGGGTGAAGAACGCCAGCGGCTGCCGCTGCACATGGTCGAAGATCTTGGTGCGGAGGTCGTAGATGAGCCCCTCGCTGATCCGGCCCGAGTACCAGGCCTCCGCGAACCCGAGCGCCGTGCTCAGCAGTGCGATGCCGGCGACCGCGACGGAGATCCACACGACCACCGAGGTGTTGCGCTCGACGATGCCGTTGTCGATGAGGTACATGAACAGGATGGGCGTGGCCACCACATTGATCGCGTTGAGCGCGGTGATGGCCAGGAGGAGCACGATGTTGAGCCGATACGGTTTTGTGTAGGGGATGACGCGTTTCGCCGTGCCGGGCTTGATTCGCTGTTTGGTCACCGGCTCGTCCGGCCCCATACCGCTCATTATCACCGGCCCCGGGCCACCGATCATGGCCACGAAAACCTCCTGTTTTCGTTGTCGTTGTGATCTGGGCGCGTCTAACCGGCGGCTTCGTACTTGTCCATCTCGTCGATGAGGCTCTTGGGACGGATGTCCGTCCAGTTCTCCTCTATGTACTCCAGGCAGGCCTTGCGCGTGTCTTCGCCGAAGACGGTCTTCCAACCGGTCGGCACTTCCGCGAAGGAAGGCCAGAGCGAATGCTGGTTCTCGTCGTTGACGAGAACCAGGAAGGTGCCGTTTTCGTCGTCGAACGGGTTCGGCATGACCACTCCGATCAATTTCCGTAGGATGTGTTTCACGCTAGCCGGGCCCCTGCGGGCCGACAAGGCCGTCCAGTAAATGCGTGACGGGTGGGCGGAATTCACGGCCTTCGGCCGGCGAAGAAGTCGGTGATCACCGAATTCACGGCGGCGGGCCTCTCCAGATATCCGTAGTGGCCGCAGCCGGGGATCTCGGCATGGTCGCTGCCCGGAATGCTGTCGGCGACCTCGCGGGACAGCCGCGGGCGGATGACCAGGTCGTCCTGGAAACCGATGACCAGGCACGGCCGGCTGATCCGCCGGTACGCGTCGAGGCGGTCCGGGATGAGCTGGAGCCCGAGCTGGCCGCGTACGCCCGTCAGGTCCACGGCCGACATCTCGAACACGGCGAGCCAGTCCCGCAGCCGCTCCTCGTCGTTGAGGGTGCGCGGCGAGAGGTTCTGGAGGGCCTGCACATAGGCCGCGAAGCGGGGCGGCAACTTTCCGTAGCCGTCGGCGAGTTCGAGGTCGGCGGCCGTCATGGCGGCGGTCAGGGCGTCCGTTCGTCCGCTGGTCGCCATCAGGACGGCCCGGTGTACGAGTTCGGGGCGGGCCAGGAGCAGTTCCTGGACGGCGATCGCGCCCAGGGAGTATCCGACGACCCGGCACGCGCCCGCGTCCAGGTGTTCGATGAGGCGCGCGATGTCCGCCGCCATGTCGGCGAGGGTGAATCCCTCGGGGCAGGGGTCGCTGGGCGGGATGCCCCGGTTGTCGAGCGTGATCACCCGGTAGCCCGCCCGTGTCAGGGCGGGCACCTGGTGGGTGCGCCACATCCGGCCGGGCGCGCCGGTGCCGGTGACCATGACGACCGGCTCTCCGGTGCCGTACTCCTCGTAGGAGAGTTGGATTCCGTCCGTCCGGACGATCGGCATGAGGGTCCCTTCAGCCTGCGGCGAACCGGCCGACCTTGTCGATGACGTCCTGGCCGTAGATCCGCAGTGCCTGCTGGAGCGCGAACTCCGCCATGTAGGCGCGGAACGCGTCCGGCGGCTCCTCGGCGAGGTTGAGCATGCGGCGGTTGGCGAGCACCGCGGCGCCGTCGAGCCGTGCCAGGGCGCGCTCGACGGCGGCGTCCATCTCCTCGGGTTCCACGACCTCGTCGACCAGGAGCCGGGCCGCGGGTTCGGCCGCCCGGATCCTGCGGCCTTCGAGGATGACCTGCCGGGCGAAGCGGGGGCCCACGTACCGGCCGAACCGAAAGTTGGCGACGCCGGGGATGATGCCCTCCTTGGCCGCGGGCAGGCTGAGGTAGGCGTCGGAGGCGGCGAGCACGTGGTCGCAGACCAGCAGGACCTGGGCGCCGCCGCCGATGGCGAAGCCGTCCACGGCGGCGACCCAGGGCTTCTCCACGCGGGGCGAGTGCCACTGGCCTGGGTGGTCGGTGAGCACGCCGCGGACGAGCTTGTGGAGGTAGCCGAGTTCGCGCCGCAGCAGGAAGCCGACCAGCGGGATGTCGCCGGAGCTGAGGCTCTTGAGGTTGATGCCGGCGCTGAACACGCGCCTGCCGCGGTGGCGCGGGTGGCTCATCTCGCCGCCGCGCAGCAGTCCGACCCGTACGGCCGGGTCGAGCAGGGCGAGGTCGACGGCGGTCTCCATGTCGTCGACCTGGCAGGTGTCCTCGGCGTTCAGCCGGTCGTCGCGGCACATGGTCAGCCGGGCCACGCCGTCGTCGCTCCGTTCGAGGCGCAGAGACTCCATCCGCACCACGCCGGTGGCGGTGAACTCGGCGAGCAGGTCGAGGGCGCGCCGCGTCGGGCGGAGCATGGCGTCGAGCAGGTGCGGGCCCGCGGTCGGCGAGCGGAGCACCGCCCGCAGGAAGATGCCCTGGTCGATCTCGTGCCCCTCCTTGGCGGCCTGGGGCCTGCTCCGCTCGGACGCGAGCCGGGCCTCGTCGGGCACCAGGCCGGGGAGCTCGGTGGCGGCGGCGTCGAGGAGTTCGTCGATCCGCAAGGACGCGGTGCGGCCGGTGGTCAGCCGGTCGTACACGGCGTCGGCGTACGTGTCGAGGAAGGCGGCCCGCAGCGCGCGGGCCGCGTCCTTGGCGGCGGTCATCCCGGCCCGCTCGCCGGGCGTGCGGGCGGGCGGCTCCGGCAGGGCCGCCGCCAGTTCCTCGACGCGGGCGACGGCTCCGGAGGAGGCGGACAGGGCCGACCAGATGTTCCTGACGTCGTCGCGCTTTGACGGCGCGGGCCGTGTGCGGGGCCCGGGCTGGCCGCCTGCCTCGGCGGTGGTGTGGTGGACGGTCGTCACGAGGCCGCCACCTCTTCGTCGGCCCCCTGGCGCAGGGCGCGGTCGCAGGCCGCGAGGTGTGCGCCGAGGGCGTCCTCGAAGCTGGTCGTCGCGGCGTCGAACAGCAACTGCCGCCGGATGGCCAGCTCTCTGCCGGACAGGCCGTCCGCCAGTCGCGCCGCGGCGCTCACGGCGCCCGCCGGATCGTCGGCCAGTTCGTCGACGATGCCCAGCGCCAGCGCCTCGGCGGCCTCGATCGGATGGCCGAACAGGACGGCCTTGCGGACCCGCGCCGCCCCGGCGAGCTGGACCAGGCGGTAGCCGGCCATGCCGGGCCAGGTGGCCGTGGCGTCGCGCGGCAGGAGGAACCGGGTGTCCGGGGCGGCCACGCGGAGGTCGGCGGCCAGGAACGCGTCGAGCGCGGTGCCGCCGCAGTCGCCGCGGGCCGCCGCGACCGTGGCCGTGGGCAGCCGTTCCAGGCGGCGCAGGGCGCGCTCCCACTTGGTGACCAGCATGACGTCGAGGCCGCCGGTCCAGTCGCCGGCCGGCGCCCCGGTGACGTGGAGGACCGCGATGCCATGGAGGACCGCGATGCCGTGGCCGTCCCGGTCCTCGGCCCGGTCGCAGAGGTCGGCGACGGCCTTGACGGCCGTGGCCGAGAGGGGCTCCGAGCCGTCCAACTTCAGCGCGCGCAGGGGCTTCATGGTTCCGTCCGTCCTCACCATGGGCTCGTCCTCCGTCGGCTCGTCCTCACCATCGGACCAGCGCCGTCTCGATCGTGGAGCCCGGGCCCATGGTCATGAGCACTCCGTACTCTCCGGGCCGGGCGGCCTCCTCTGCGAGGAGGCGTTCGTAGGAGAAGAGGAACGAGCCGCTGGACACATTCCCGTGGTCGCGCAGCACACCCACGGTGTGCCGCACGTCGTGGCGGGTCAGCCCGAGGTTGACCACGACGGCGTCGATGACCTTCTTGCCCCCGGAGTGCACCAGCCAGTGCCGGATGTCGCTCCTGCGCAGCCCGGTGCCGTCCAGCAGGCGGTCGACGACGATCTCGGCGTGCGCGCCCACGACGTAGGGGATCTGCGGGTCGAGGAAGAAGCTGAACCTGCCCTGGTCGCGGTCCCAGTCGTAGCGCATGGCGTCGACGGCTTCGGGGATGATGCAGCTGGCGAACTTCAGGACGGCCGGGCCCTCTTGCCGGTCCGGGCGCCGCTCGGGGCCCGGCTCGGCGCGGAGCGCGACGGCTGCCGCGCCGTCACCGAAGAGGCTGTTCACGACCGCCGTACGCATCGTCGAGTCCATCACGTACGCGGCCGAGCACGCCTCCACGCAGAGCACGACGGCGAGTTCGCCGGGGTGGGCCGCCGCCCAACCGGCTTCCACGCTCAGCGCGTTGAGCCCCGCGTTGCAGCCCATGCCGACGATGTCGGCCCTGCCGCAGTGCCGGTCGATGCCCAGTTCCCGTATCAGCAGGGCGCTGAGGCCCGGTGTGAGCAAGCCGGTGGAGGTCACGCAGCACAGGTGGCGCAGGTCGGAGAGTTCGGCTCCGGCGTTCTTCAGGCAGGCGCGCAGGGCCTCGCCGCCCATCTCCAGCGCCAGTGCCTTGTGCTTGTCGAGCAGGTCGCCCTGTGACTCGGGGACGCGGACGCCGTGGGCGTCCTCGGCGGGCAGCGTGAGGTTGCGCCGTTCGATGGCGCTGTTCAGGAAGACCGAACGGACCTTGGGGTCGGTGATGCCGAAGGCGTCGAGCACTTCCCGCTGGGAGTAGGAGGTGGCGCTCACGGCCGTGCCCACGCCGATCATCCAGATGTCGTCCAGGACCCCGGTCGGTGCCGTGTCGGTGGTCGGTGGTGCTGTGTCGGTAATCGGTGGTGCTGTGTCGATGGTCATCGGAAGGTCCACCCCCACATACGTGGCTTGCTGCGACGCGGTTCTCGCATGGCGCTGGTGCCGGTCACTGTGCTGTCCCCTCTGGTGTCGTGGTGCCGGGAATCCGGCTCTGCGCCTCGATGAAGCGCGCGAGCCGCGCGGTGCCCTCCGCGATCTGGGCGGGCGTCAGATAGCTGGTCGAGAGGCGGATTCCGTGGAGGCCGCCACCGCCGGGATGGAAGTACGTCATGGGCGTCCAGATGACGCCGTAGTCCTGCGCCGAGCGGATCAGCGCGGCGTTGTCGGCGCGGAACGGCACGCGCAGGGTGAGGAAGAAACCGCCGGTGGGTTCGTTCCAGCGGACGCCGAGGGCCTCGCGCCGGGCCCGCGGCAGGTGGCGGTCCAGTTCCCTGAGCGTGGCCCGCATGGCGTCGCCGTAGTAGGCGGCGGCCGCGGTGTTCAGCTCCGAGACACGTCCGTCCGCCGCGAGGAGCGCGCCCGCCACGGCGGCCTGGCTGAGCGACGAGGTGTTGACCGTCACCATGCTCTTGATCTTCGCGAGTTCGTCCGCGAGCAGCCCGGTGCGGCCCGCGTCGTCCAGGACGGGCTGGTCGGCGATGACGAAGCCGACCCGGGCGCCGGGGAACACCGTTTTCGAGTACGAGCCCAGGTGTACGACGGTGTGCGCGCGGTCCAGGGACTTCAGGGTCGGCAGCGGCCTGCCGGGGCTCACCAGACGGTAGGGGCTGTCCTCCAGTACGAGGATGCCGTGCCGGGCGGCGAGTGCGAGGAGTTCGGCGCGGGCGCGCGGGCCCATCGT
This sequence comes from Streptomyces sp. NPDC003379, assembly GCF_053589195.1. NCBI lineage: Bacteria > Bacillati > Actinomycetota > Actinomycetes > Kitasatosporales > Streptomycetaceae > Streptomyces > Streptomyces sp. NPDC003379. The sequence goes on from NZ_JBSFRK010000024.1 coordinate 12,303, forward strand.
GGTCCCTGACGGGTTGGAGTGGTCGGGTACGACGTAGAAGGCGCGGGGGCGGCGGCCGCGTGCCCGCTCGTCCCTGATCGCCGCTTCCAGGTCGGCGCAGGAGATCCCGTCCTCGCGTTCCTCGACGGCGGTGACCGCGATGTCCAGGAGCCGGGCCGCGCCGGTGATGCCCACGTAGCAGGGGCTGGAGACGAGGAGCACGTCGTCGGGTCCGGTGATGAGGGCGCGCAGCACGAGGAGCATCGCCTCCTGCGCGCCGACGGTCACCACGATGGACTCGGCCGGTACGTCGATGTTCTCGTCGGCGCGCAGCGAGTCGGCGATGATCTCCCGGATCTGGCCGGCGGTGGGCCCGTACTGGTACATGGCGGTGCGCACTTGCTGCGGCGAACTCCCCTGCTCCTCAAGGTGGTTCAGGTACCGGCGCAGGTGCGTGAAGATCTGCTCGCTGTCGAAGAAGCCGTCGTAGGGGCGCCCCGGCGCGAAGGAGATCGCTTCCGGGTAGCGGGAGGTGATCTCGTTGAGGAACGTCATCGTGTCCAGGACGGGGTCCGACACGCTGGCGTGCAGTTCGGTCTTCCGTAGCGGCCGCGCGGCCCGGGTCGGTGCCACGTCCGCCGGGCGCGGGCCGGTGCGGATCGCTTCGGGGCCGATCTCCGTGACCGTGGCGGCGCCGGTGAACGCCATGGCGTCGGCCAGCTCGCGGACGAGGCCGTCCAGCGCTTCCGTCACGCCCGCGCGCCCGCCCGCCCGGAGCCCGTCGAGGACCGGGCGGCCCGCGAAGACGGCGTCGGCGCCCGAGGCGACCGCGGCGAGGATGTCCGCGCCGCGGCGGACGCCGCCGCTCAGCAGCACGGGGCAGCGGCCCGCCACGGCCTCGGTGATCTCCGGGAGCGCGTCGAGGGCGGTGACGACGATGCCGTCGGCGCCGGTGTCGAGGGCGCGCCGCGCGTCGGCGGTGTTCCGGACGCCCGCGACGAGCAGCGGCAGTGCGGTGGCCGCGCGCAGCCATGCCACGTCGGACCAGCCGGTGCGGGCCTCGAGCAGCGTGCGTACGTCGTCGAAGGGGCCCGGCACGCCGAGGTCGGCGGGGGCGGCGACGCGCCTGGCGCGGACGTCGTCGCGGTCGCCGAGCGCGAGGAGCAGCGCCCCGAACCCGGCGTCCTCGGCCCGCCCGGCGAGGTGCCGTGCCGTCTCCCGGTCGCGGAACGCGTAGGTCCGCAGCCAGAGCGGGACGTCGGAGGCCGAGGCCAGCTCGGCGAACGTGCGCTCGGCGAAGGCGCTCACGACGGCGGGGAGCCCGGCCGCCGCGGCGGCCTTGACGACGGCGAGTTCGCCGCCGGGGCGCGCCGGGGCGTCGAGCGGGCCGACCACCAGCGGCGCCGACCAGCCGCGGTCGAGGATCTTCACGGTGGTCTCGGGCGGCCCGGCGCTCACCTTCCGCTCCGGTCGGCGCCGTTGACCCTCCCGGCTCTGTCGCAGGCCGATCCGGTCGAACGCGTCGAGGTTGGCGGCGGATACGTGGTCGGCCGTCGATGAATTGCCCGGCACGCAATCCGCGCCCTGGTGATCCCCGTGCGCGGAACGTGCAGGTTCGTCGGCGATCTGTTCCGCCATGAATTTCTCCCCGGCGTCCGGCAGTTGTCGTGAATTCGGCATCGGCGCTCAGAGTCACACAAATCCCGACGGTCCGACAGCGTCGTCCAACCGCCCGATTCGCGCACTTGGACATGACGGGACGCAATCGGACACGGCGCCGCTCACGCGCTGGAAACCCTGGATCCCGCCTGTCCCTCCCGTACGACGTCCCAGCCCTCGGCACCGAGTACGTCCGCGAGTTTGTCGGCGGTCCGGGCCGGGACGGCGAACCGCACGGTGAATTCCGCGCCGCCACCGGTCGTGTCGACGGCGGCGTCCTCCGCGGCGACACCCAGGTCCGTGACCGCCGCCAGGAGCCGCGCCAGCTCCCCGGGGCGCTCCGCGACCGCCACGCGCACCCCGTGCCCGTCGCCGCCCTCGTCGGCGGGGCCGCCGGTGCCGGGCCCGGCCGCCGGGATTCCGGCGAGGCCGGAGATGCCCCGGTCGAGCAGGTCCACCAGGGTCCGCATCCCGAGGTCCCGGTCCGCGCCGCCGGGCCGGGCGAGCGCGTCCAGCGCCGGCACGAGGCGGGACAGGTCCGTGTGCAGGTCCTTGAGGACACCCGCGACGGCTGCCGCGTTCGCCTGCAGGATGTCGCTCCAGAGCCGGGAGTCGCCGGCGGCGATCCGGGTGGCGTCGCGCAGCCCCTGGCCCGCGACCCGGGAGAGCCCGGCGGGACCCTCGCCCAGCCGGGCCGCCATCAGGCTGGCCATCAGATGCGGCACGTGCGAGGTCACGGCCACGGCCGCGTCATGTTCCTGACTGCGCATCACCACGGGTACCGCGTCGCACAGGGCGACCAGTTCCAGGGCCCGCTCGAAGGCCCCGTCCGAGGTCAGCCGGGACGGGGTGAGCACCCAGTTGCGGTCCCGGAACAGCTCGGCCCGGGCGGCCAGCGGGCCCGAGCGTTCGCGGCCCGCCAGCGGGTGGCCGCCGATGTAGCGGGCGGGGTCGGGGGCGCGGCGCAGCACCGCCTGTTCGGGCTCGGCCTTCACGCTCGCCACGTCGGTGTACGTGTGGGCGAGGCCGCGTTCCTGGGCCTCGGTGAGGACGGCGCCGACCCGGCTGGGCGGCACCGCGATCACGGCCAGGTCGACGGTTTCGCCGGGTTCCCGCGCCAGACCGGCGCCGAGGGCCGCGGCCGTTCTCGCGGCGCCGGGGTCCCGGTCGGACAGGAACACCGTCACGCCGCGTCTGCTCACGGCGAGCGCGACGGAAGTGCCGATGAGACCGGTGCCGATGACGGTCATGGTGCGCATCACTGAACATCACCCGTTCGAAAGGACATCGCCCATCAACCGAAAGGCCGCTCACTTTATTCTGGACGGTTCGGGACGGCAAAGTCGGCCGTCCATTTCGTTTGTGGCCAGATACGCGGCCCGGATCGTAGAGTCCCAGAAACTCATTTCTCTCCGGATCTGGAGACATTCATGAGCTCTTTATCAGAAGCGGGAAATCCACTGGATGACCTGTCGATCGACTACGTCGAGATGTACGTGGAGGACCTGGACGCGGCGACGTCGTCCTGGGTCGACCGGTACGCCTTCGGCGTGGTCGGCACGAGCACGACCTCGGATCACCGCGGCGTCGCTCTCCGCCAGGGGCGGATCACTCTCGTCCTCACGCAGGCGACCTCGGACCAGCACCCCGCGTCGGCGTACGTGATGGGTCACGGCGACGGTATCGCCGACATCGCCCTGCGCACCGCGGACCCGGAGGCGGCGTTCCACGCGGCGCTCGCGCGGGGCGCCCTCGCGCACCGGTCACCGGAGCGGCACACCGATGGCGGCCCCGCCGTCACGGCGGCGGTCCGTGGCTTCGGTGACGTCGTCCACACACTCGTCCGGCGCGAGCCCGGCGAGGGTCCGGGGCTGCCCGCAGGGTACGTCCCCACCGCCTCGGCCCACGAACCGGCGTCGGACAGCGGCCTGTTGGAGCTCGACCACATCGCGGTGTGCCTGCAGGCGGGTGACCTCGCGCCGATGGTCGACTACTACCGCGACGCCCTCGGCTTCCGGGAGATCTTCGAGGAGCGCATCGTCGTCGGCGCCCAGGCGATGGAGTCGACGGCCGTGCAGAGCCTGTCGGGCACGGTGACGCTGACGCTGATCGAGCCGGACACGTCGGCCGCGAGCGGACAGATCGACGAGTTCCTCAAGAGTCATCAGGGCGCGGGCGTCCAGCACCTGGCGTTCTCCGCGCGCGACGCGGTGGAGTCGGTGCGGGTCCTCTCCGAACGGGGTGTCGGGTTCCTGCGTACGCCGTCGTCGTACTACGACCTGCTCGGCCGGCGGGTCTCGCTGACCGAGGAACGGCTGCGGGCCCTGCGGGCGACGAACGTCCTGGCCGCCGAGGACCACGACGGCCAGCTCTTCCAGATCTTCACCGCCTCCGACCACCCCCGCGGCACGCTGTTCTTCGAGATCATCGAGCGGCAGGGCGCCGAGACCTTCGGGAGCGCGAACATCAAGGCACTCTACGAAGCCGTGGAGCTGGAGCGGACGAAGCAGCGTGGATTCCATCAGCGCTGACGCGGCGGCGCGGGTCCCGGCCGACGACCGGGGCCTGGCCGACGTGCGGTGCCTCGCCGATGTCGAGCGCGCCGCGGCCGCGGTCCTGCCCGCCGACGTCCGGGACTTCATAGCGGGGGGCAGCGGTGCGGAGACGACGCTCGACGCCAACCGCGCCGCCCTTGACCGGGTCTTCCTCGTCCCGCGCGTCCTGCGGGACGTGTCGCGGTGCACCACGGAGGCCACGCTGCTCGGCCGCCCGGTCCGTATGCCCGTGGCGGTCGCGCCCGTCGCCTACCAGCGTCTCGTGCACCCCGAGGGTGAACTGGCCGCCGCCCGGGCGGCGCGCGCGGCGGGCGTGCCGTTCACCGTGAGCACGCTCAGCAGCGTCCCGGTCGAGCGGCTCACCGCGACCGGCGCGGCCGTCTGGTTCCAGCTCTACTGGCTGCGGGAGCCCGGCCACGCCTTCACCCTGGTGAGCAGGGCCGAGGACGCCGGCGTGGAGGCGATCGTGCTCACCGTCGACGTGCCGTGGATGGGCCGGCGGCTGCGGGACATGCGCAACCGGTTCGCGCTGCCGGACCAGGTGCGCGCCGCCCACCTCGCCGCCGGTCCCTCGCAGGCGCACCGGGCCCCGGCGGGCCCGGCCTCCGCGCTGGCCGTCCACACCGACGCGGCGTTCTCCGCGGCCCTGACGTGGTCGTCGGTGGCGGCGCTGCGGGCGCGGACCCGGCTGCCGCTGATCCTCAAGGGCGTCCTGGCGGCGGAGGACGCGGTGCGCGCCGCCGAGTGCGGGGTGGACGCCGTGGTGGTCTCCAACCACGGGGGCCGCCAGCTGGACGGCGCGGTGCCGAGCGTGGACGCGCTGCCGGAGGTCGTGTCGGCCCTGTCGGGCCGCTGCGAGGTGCTCCTGGACAGCGGCATCCGCGGCGGTACGGACGTACTGAGGGCGCTGGCGCTCGGCGCCCGCGGCGTCCTGGTCGGCCGCCCGCCGCTCTGGGGGCTCGCCCTGGGCGGCGAGGCCGGGGCGCGGCGGGTCCTCGGACTCCTTGCCGACGAACTACGGGACGCGCTGGGCCTCGCGGGCTGCGCGGACGTGTCCGAGGCACGGGAGCTGCGCACGGCCCACGGCCACAGGCCGTAGACGCAGCGCGCCTCGCCCGGGTCTCAGGCGTCCACCCATCCCCGCTTCTCGGCGAATTCCAGCATGTTCGCGCGTACCTGCGTGATCTGCCCGCCGGTCAGGTCCGGCACGGCCGTCAGCAGGACTTCGGTGATCTCGTGCGCGAACTCGGCGCGTGACAGGACGTCGCACACGCCCTCGTCACCGGCCGCGCCCTGCGCCGCGGCGCCGTCGGCGGGCGTGACGTGCCCGTTCACCGCGGGCGACAGCGGCGCGGCGCTGTCCGTGAGGTGTGCCGCGAACGCCTTGCGGCCGCGGTCGTTGGCGATGATCTGGAATGCGACGCGCGTCCCGGGCACCAGAGCTGCGGGGTCGCCCGCGAAGACCGAGGTGTGCAGAAAGACGTCCTCGCCGCCGTCATCCGCCGCGATGAACCCGAAGCCGCGCATTCCGTCGAATTTCAGAATCGTGCCCGTACCTGTGCCCGTGGCCGCGCCCGTACCCATACCCGTACCCGTGCCCGTTCCAGATGCCATTTCCCCCACCGCCTGACGCCCCGACAAGAGGCCACACCCTAACAAGGCCGCATATCTCCAGGTACCCCTACGGGCGGGCCCCCGACTCGCGCTCCGCCCCACGGCCTAGAATCGTGGGGTTTGTCCCCGAGCCGCGTACGGAGTCCGCCCATGCACAGCCCCCACGATCCGTACGTACGCGTCCGGGGTGCCCGGGAGCACAATCTCCAGGGCGTCGACGTGGACGTCCCGCGCGACGTTCTCGCCGTCTTCACGGGTGTCTCCGGTTCCGGCAAGTCCTCGCTGGCCTTCGGGACGATCTACGCCGAGGCCCAGCGGCGCTACTTCGAGTCCGTCGCCCCGTACGCCCGGCGGCTCATCCACCAGGTGGGCGCCCCGAAGGTCGGTGAGATCACGGGGCTGCCGCCCGCGGTCTCGCTCCAGCAGCGCCGCTCGGCGCCGACCTCCCGCTCCTCCGTCGGCACGGTCACGACGCTGTCCAACTCCCTGCGGATGCTCTTCTCCCGCGCGGGCGACTACCCCGAGGGCGCCGAGCGGCTCGACTCCGACGCCTTCTCGCCGAACACCGCGGCCGGCGCGTGCCCCGAGTGCCACGGCCTCGGCCGGGTCCACACCACCACCGAGGAGCTGCTGGTCCCCGACCCCTCGCTCTCCATCCGCGAGGGCGCCGTCGCCGCCTGGCCCGGCGCCTGGCAGGGCAAGAACCTCCGCGACGTCCTGGACGCCCTCGGCCACGACGTGGACCGCCCGTGGCGCGAGCTCGACGCGGCCGACCGCGAGTGGATCCTGTTCACGGACGAGCAGCCGGTGGTGACCGTGCGGCCGGTGCGCGAGGCGGGCCGGATCCAACGCCCGTACCAAGGTACGTACATGAGCGCCCGGCGCTATGTGATGAAGACCTTCGCGGACTCCAAGAGCCAGACGCTGCGCGCCAAGGCGGAACGGTTCCTGGCGAGCTCACCCTGCCCGGCGTGCGGCGGGAGCAGGCTGCGTCCCGAGGCGCTCGCGGTCACGTTCGCGGGCCGCACGATCGCCGAGCTGGCCGCGCTCCCCCTCTCCGAGCTGGCCAGGGCCCTTGAGGGCGGGGCGGGTTCCTCCGAGTCGGCGCGCGTCCTGACCGGGGACCTGCTGGCCCGTATCGCGACCGTCACCGAACTCGGACTCGGCTACCTCAGCCCGGACCGCGCGACCCCCACCCTGTCGGCGGGCGAACTGCAGCGTCTGCGTCTCGCCACGCAGCTCCGCTCGGGCCTCTTCGGTGTGGTGTACGTCCTGGACGAGCCGTCGGCGGGCCTCCACCCAGCGGACATGGAGGCCCTGTTGACGGTCCTCGACCGCCTCAAGGCCGCGGGCAACTCCGTCTTCGTCGTGGAGCACCACCTCGATGTCGTGCGCCACGCGGACTGGCTCGTCGACGTCGGCCCGCAGGCGGGTGAGCACGGTGGGCGGGTGCTGTACAGCGGCCCGGTGACCGGTCTCGAAGGCGTACGGGAGTCCGCGACGGCCCGCTTCCTCTTCGACCGCACGTCGGATCCGGTACGCGAAGTCCGAACCGCTCGCGGCTGGTTGAAGGTCGGCCCGGTCACCCGGCACAATCTGCGCGCGGTGACGGCGGAGCTGCCCCTCGGCGCGTTCACGGCGGTCACGGGCGTCTCGGGCTCGGGCAAGTCCACACTCGTCGGCGAGATCACCGAGGATCTCCCCGGGGTCGGCCGGCTGGTCCGCGTCGACCAGAAGCCGATCGGGCGCACGCCGCGCTCCAACCTCGCCACGTACACGGGCCTCTTCGACGTCGTACGCAAGGTCTTCGCGGGCACGGGCGCGGCGAAGGAGCGCGGCTACGGCGTCGGCCGGTTCTCGTTCAACGTGGCGGGCGGGCGGTGCGAGACCTGCCAGGGCGAGGGCTTCGTCAGCGTCGAACTGCTCTTCCTGCCGAGCACCTACGCGCCGTGCCCGGACTGCGCGGGTGCCCGCTACAACCCCGAGACGCTCGAAGTGACGTACCACGGAAGGAACATCGCCGAGGTGCTCGACCTGACGGTGGAGGCGGCCGCGGAGTTCTTCGCGGACACCCCGTCCGTCGTACGCAGCCTGCGCACGCTCCTCGACGTCGGTCTCGGCTATCTGCGGCTCGGGCAGCCTGCCACGGAGCTGTCGGGTGGCGAGGCCCAGCGGATCAAGCTGGCCAGTGAGTTGCAGCGGGTGAGGCGCGGCCACACGCTGTACCTCCTGGACGAACCGACGACGGGCCTGCACCCCGCCGACGTCGAGGTCCTCACGCACCGCCTGCACGAGCTGGTCGACGCCGGGAACTCGGTGGTCGTCGTCGAGCACGACATGGCGGTGGTGGCGGGCGCCGACTGGGTGGTGGACCTCGGGCCCGGCGGTGGCGACGAGGGCGGTCTGATCGTGGCGGCGGGCACCCCGGCGGAGGTGGCGCACGCGGAAGGCAGCCGCACCGCGCCTTATCTGGCCCGCGCGACCGGTCAGCCGCCCCGGTAGGCCTCGCGCAGGCGTGACTTCGCGAGCTTGCCGGTCGGTGTGCGCGGCAGACGGTCGGTGAAGTCGACGGTGCGCGGCGCCTTGTAGTGGGCGACGCGTTCACGGACGAAGTCCCGCAGCTGCTCCGCCAGTTCAGGCCCCGCCTTGACCCCTTCGGCGGCCTGGACCACGGCCTTCACCGCCTCGCCCATCTCCGGGTCGGGGACGCCGATGACGGCGACGTCCTCGACGGCGGGGTGCAGCACCAGGACGTCCTCGATCTCCTGGGGGTAGATGTTCACGCCCCCCGAGATGATCGTGAATGCCTTGCGGTCGGTGAGGAACAGATAGCCGTCCTCGTCGACGTGGCCGATGTCGCCCGTGGTGGTCCAGTGGGGATGCTCGGGGTGCCGCGTCTCGTGCGTGCGCTCCGGGTCGTTGTGGTAGCGGAAGGGCGCCTCGTCGCGTTCGAAGTAGACGGTGCCGGTCGTGCCCGGCGGCAGTACGGCGCCCGCCTCGTCGCAGATGCGCAGTGTGCCGAGGAGTCCGCCGCGGCCCACCGAGCCGGGCTTGCGCAGCCACTCCTCGGGCGAGATGAACGTGATGCCGTTGCCCTCCGTCGACGAGTAGTACTCGTACAGAACGGGCCCCCACCACTCCAGCATCCGCCGCTTGACCTCCACGGGGCAGGGCGCGGCGGCGTGGATGGCGACCTTCATCGACGACAGATCGTGGCGCCCGCGCACCTCGGCGGGCAGCTTCAGCATCCGTACGAACATCGTCGGCACCCACTGGCTGTGCGTCACCCGGTGGCGTGCGACGGCCGCGAGGGCGCCCTCGGCGTCGAAGGAGGGCATGAGGACGATCGTGCCGCCGAGCGCGGTGACGGCGCCGCAGAAGCGCAGCGGCGCCGCGTGGTAGATCGGCGCCGGGCTGAGGTAGACGGTGTCCTCGCCGAAGCCGTACATCGCCTGGAAGATCAGCGTGTACGTCGTCGGCTGCTCGCGCACGTCCCCGTCGGGGAGCGTCGGCTTGACGCCCTTGGGCCGGCCGGTGGTGCCGGAGGAGTAGAGCATGTCGGTGCCGAGCGGCTGATGCGCGGGCGGCTCGGCGCTGGCGCCCTCCAGGGCCTTCTCGTACGTCCCGTCATCGAGGCCCAGCACGTGCGGCGGCCCGCCCGCCAGGTCCCGTACACGCGCGCCGAGTTCGTTCAGCGTCCCGGAGACGATCAGCGCGCTCGCCCCGCAGTCGCGGACGATGTAGGCGGCCTCGTCCGCGCTCAAGTGGTGATTGACGGCGGTGAGATAGAGCCCGGACCGCAGGGCGGCCCAGTAGGCCTCCAGGGCGCGCGGGTCGTTGTCGCAGAGCAGGGCGAGGTGGTCACCCCGACGCAGACCCGCGGCCCGCAGATGATCCGCGAGCCGCAGGGAGCGTTCTTCGAGCTGTCCGTAGGTGAGGGCCCGTGTGCCGTCGGCGGTGACGACGGCCGTCCTGGCGGGGTCGTACGCTCCGGGATACATGCGGCGAAGCTACGCGCCTCGTAGGGGCGCGGGGAACCGAGCGGCCGGCCACACACGACCCGCGGGGTCAGCGACCGACCTTCCTGGTCGCCCGCAGCCACTCCTTGTTCATGGCCGCGATGGAAGGCAACGGAATCCCCTTGGGGCACGCGGAGGCGCAGGCGCCAGTAAGCGTGCAGCCGCCGAAGCCCTCCTCGTCCATCTGCGCGACCATGTCCAGGACGCGGGTCTCGCGCTCGGGGGCGCCCTGCGGCAGGACATTGAGGTGGTTGACCTTCGCCGAGGTGAACAGCATCGCCGAGCCGTTGGGGCAGGCCGCCACGCACGCCCCGCAGCCGATGCACTCGGCGTGCTCGAAGGCGGAGTCGGCGTCCGGCTTGGGCACGGGTGTGGCGTGCGCGTCGGGCGCGGAGCCGGTCGGGGCGCTGATGTAGCCGCCGGACTGGATGATCCGGTCGAACGCCGAGCGGTCGACGACGAGGTCCTTGACGACCGGGAAGGCGGCGGCGCGCCACGGCTCGACGTCGATGGTGTCGCCGTCCTTGAAGGACCGCATGTGGAGCTGGCAGGTGGTGGTGCGCTCGGGGCCGTGCGCGTCGCCGTTGATGACGAGCGAGCAGGCGCCGCAGATGCCCTCGCGGCAGTCGTGGTCGAAGGCGACGGGATCCTCGCCCTTGACGATGAGTTCTTCGTTGAGGGTGTCGAGCATCTCCAGGAAGGACATGTCCGAGGAGATGCCGTCCACTTCGTACGTGGACATCGCGCCGTCGGCGTCGGTGTTCTTCTGGCGCCAGACGCGCAGGGTGAGCTTCATGCGTAGCTCCGCTGAGTGGGGTGGACGTACTCGAAGACGAGGTCTTCTTTATGAAGGACGGGGGCTTCGCCGGTGGCGGTGAACTCCCATGCGGCCGCGTACGAGAACTCCTCGTCCACGCGCGCCGCCTCGCCGTCCGGGGTCTGGGACTCCTCGCGGAAGTGGCCGCCGCAGGACTCGGCGCGGTGCAGGGCGTCGAGGCACATCAGCTCGGCGAGCTCCAGATAGTCGACGACGCGGTTGGCCTTCTCCAGGGACTGGTTGAACTCCTCGCCGGTGCCGGGGACCTTGATGCGGCGCCAGAACTCCTCGCGGATCTGCGGGATGCGCTCCAGGGCCTTGCGCAGGCCGGTCTCCGTGCGGGCCATGCCGCAGAACTCCCACATCACTTCGCCGAGTTCGCGGTGGAAGGAGTCGGGGGTGCGGTCGCCGTCGACGGCGAGGAGGAGGTTGAGCCGGTCCTCGGTCTCGGCCAGCACCTCCTGTACGGCGGGGTGTTCGGCGCCGACCTCGTCGTTGTGCGGGTTGCGCGCGAGGTAGTCGTTGATGGTGGACGGCAGGACGAAGTAGCCGTCGGCGAGGCCCTGCATGAGGGCGCTCGCGCCGAGCCGGTTCGCGCCGTGGTCGGAGAAGTTGGCCTCTCCGACCGCGAAGAGGCCGGGGACGGTGGTCTGGAGGTCGTAGTCGACCCAGAGGCCGCCCATCGTGTAGTGCACGGCGGGGTAGATCCGCATCGGCACCTCGTACGGGTTCTCCGCGGTGATCCGCTCGTACATGTCGAAGAGGTTGCCGTACTTCTCGGCGACCTTCTTCTTGCCCATCCGCCGGATCGCGTCGGCGAAGTCGAGGTAGACACCTTGCCCGCCCGGACCGACACCCCGGCCCTCGTCGCATACGTTCTTGGCGGCGCGGGAGGCGATGTCGCGGGGCACGAGGTTGCCGAAGGACGGGTAGACGCGCTCCAGGTAGTAGTCGCGCTCGTCCTCGGGGATCTCGTTCGGCGGCCGCTGGTCGCCGTGCGCCTTGGGCACCCAGATCCGGCCGTCGTTGCGCAGCGACTCGCTCATCAGCGTGAGCTTGGACTGGTGGTCGCCGGTGCGCGGGATGCAGGTGGGGTGGATCTGGGTGAAGCAGGGGTTGGCGAAGTGGGCGCCGCGCCGGTGGGCGCGCCAGATAGCCGTCGCGTTGGAGTTCATGGCGTTCGTCGACAGGTAGAAGACGTTGCCGTAGCCGCCGGTCGCGAGGACGACGGCGTCCGCGAAGTAGGTGTCGATCCTGCCGGTGATCAGGTCGCGGGCGACGATGCCGCGGGCCCGCCCGTCGACGACGATGACGTCCAGCATCTCCGTGCGGGGGTGCATCTCGACGTTCCCGGCGGCGATCTGCCTGCTCAGTGCCTGATAGGCACCCAGCAGCAGCTGCTGGCCGGTCTGGCCGCGCGCGTAGAACGTCCTGGACACCTGGACGCCGCCGAAGGAGCGGGTGTCGAGCAATCCGCCGTACTCGCGGGCGAAGGGCACGCCCTGTGCGACGCACTGGTCGATGATCTCGACGGAGATCTGCGCGAGGCGGTGCACATTGGACTCGCGGGCGCGGAAGTCGCCGCCCTTGACGGTGTCGTAGAAGAGGCGGTGGACCGAGTCGCCGTCGTTGCGGTAGTTCTTCGCGGCGTTGATGCCGCCCTGCGCGGCGATCGAGTGGGCGCGGCGCGGCGAGTCCTGGTAGCAGAACTGCACGACGTGGTAGCCCTGTTCGGCGAGGGTGGCCCCGGCGGAGCCGCCGGCCAGGCCGGTGCCGACGACGATCACCGTGTGCTTGCGGCGGTTGGCGGGGTTGACCAGCTTCGCCTGGAAGCGGCGGGTGTCCCAGCGGTCGGCGATCGGGCCGCTCGGGGCCTTGGTGTCGACGAGCGGCTCTCCGGTCGTGTAGGCGGCGTACTCACTGGAGTAGTTCATGGTTCAGCTCACCAGTCCGGTCATGACGGCCACGGGTACGGAGACGAAGCCGACGGTCAGCACCAGGGCGAGGCCGTTGGCCAGGGGCTTCAGGACGCGGTCGCGGGCCGCGGTGCCGACGCCCAGGGTCTGCGCGGCGCTCCACAGTCCGTGCCGGACGTGGAGGCCGAGGGCGACGACGGCGACGATGTAGATGACGTTGCCGTACCAGGTGGAGAAGGTGTCGATGATGTTCTGGTACGGGTGCAGGTGCTGGTAGCCGCCCGGGTGCACCGTGCCGGTCGTCAGGTCGAGGATGTGCCAGACGATGAAGAGCCCGAGGATGACGCCGCCCCAGCGCATGGTGCGGGTGGCGAAGCTCGCCTGCGCCCTCTTGTGCACGTACCGGGTGGGGCGCGCCCTGATGTCGCGGCGGCTCAGCTGGTAGGCGGACGTGGCGTGGGCGACGACGGCGGCGACGAGGACCACGCGGACGAGCCAGAGGGTCCACTCGTAGTGCATGAAGGGCTCGCCGACCGTGCGCAGCCAGTGGGCGTAGTGGTTGATCTCCTTCGGCCCGAAGAAGATCTTGAGGTTTCCGACCATGTGCGTGACCAGGTAGAGCAGCATGATCAGACCACTCACCGCCATCACGGTCTTCTTCCCGATGGTGGAGTCCCAGAGCGTACGGGTCATGGACGGCCGTTTGTCCGTCCGCGTTGCCAGAGCCATGTCGGCGACGCTACGGCCGAAGGTCCCGATCGGTCCAAGAGATGGTTCGGCTCATCTCGATAGTCTCAGCCTATTGAGCGTCGTACCGTACGTGTATGCAATTCCAGCAGCTGCACTACTTCGTCGCGGTCGCCGAGACGCGGCACTTCACACGGGCCGCAGAGCAGGTCCACGTCTCGCAGCCCTCCCTCTCCCAGCAGATCCGGGCCCTGGAGAAGGAGCTGGGCGCGGAGCTGTTCAGCCGGGCCCGCGGCAACATCACGCTGACCGACGCGGGCGAGGCGCTGCTGCCGCTGGCCCGCCGGATCCTCGCGGACGCCGACACCGCCCGCATCGAGGTGCAGGAGCTGGCGCAGCTGCGCCGCGGCCGCATCCGGCTCGGCGCGACCCCGAGTGTCTGCACGGGGCTGCTCCCCGACGTCCTGCGCGCCTTCCACGACCGGCATCCGGGAATCCAGCTGCTCATCGAGGAGGGCGGCTCCCACGACCTCGTACGTGAACTGGCGCGCGGCGCCCTGGACCTGGCGCTGGTGGTGCTCCCGCTGCCCAGCCCGTCGCCCGCCCTGACCACCGTGGAGCTGCTGCGCGAGGACCTGGTCGTGGTGTCGTCCCCGCGGGCGCGGCGGCTGGGCGAGGCGGTGCGGATCGCCGACCTCCAAGGCGAGCGCCTGGTGATGTTCCGGCACGGCTACGACCTGCGGGAGCTGACCGTCGCCGCCTGCCGCGCCGAGGGTTTCGAGCCGGAGTTCGCGGTCGAGGGCGGCGAGATGGACGCGGTGCTGGGCTTCGTGCGCGCGGGGCTGGGTGTGGCGGTCGTGCCGCGCATGGTGGCGGAGCGGTCGGGCTCGGACCTGCGGATGACGCCTCTGTCCCGGCCGAGCCTGCGTCGGACGATCGCCCTGGCGCACCGCAGCGACGTGGCTCCGCCGCGGGCGGCGCGGGAACTCCAACGGATGCTTTTGACTCGGGACGGGTGAGAGCTCGGGAGTGCGCGTCCTCTTCCCTGTGCGGGTGCGTTGTGGCTGGTCGCGCAGTTCCCCGCGCCCCTGGCCGGGGCGCATCCGTGCCCCGTCAGGGGCGCGGGGAACCGCGCGCGCAACCACATGAAGACCCGCACCCGGCAGGCCGGCCGCACCCCCCCGAGCTCCGATCCGCACCCGCTCCCCGGCGGTCAGCCCACCGCGTCGGCCAGCGCCAGTTCATGCAGCCGGTCCGGCGGACCGGGCCGCGCGTAGTACCAGCCCTGAGCCGTATCGCAGCCGAGTTCCCGCAGCTGGTCCGCCTGCGCCCCCGTCTCGACGCCCTCGACGGTGACCGCGAGGTCCAGGCTGTGGGCGAGCGCGACGATCCCCTCGACGATCTTCAGGTCGACGGGGTCGGCCGGGAAGTGCTGCATGCCCTGGGTGAAGGAGCGGTCGAGCTTGAGGACGCTCACCGGCAGCCTGCGCAGGTTGGCGAGGTTGGAGTAACCCGTACCGAAGTCGTCGAGCGCGATGTCCACGCCCATCTCGGCGAGCCTGCGCAGCGGCTTGAGCAGGTCGTCGTCGGCTCCTATCAGCGCCGACTCGGTGACTTCGAGGCAGAGCGCGCCCGGCTCCAGGCCCTCGCGCTCCAGGATGTCGACCGTGTCGGAGACCAGGCCCGGGTGCGTGAGCTGCATGGGTGAGAGGTTGACGTTGACCCGGAGCGGACCGGTGACGGCCCCGTCCAGGGGACGCGCCTTCCAGAGGCGGGCCTGGCGCACGGACTCCTCAAGGACCCAGCGGCCGAGCGGCACGATGAGGCCGGTGTGCTCGGCGAGCGGGATGAACCGGTCGGGCCCGATGATGCCGTGCTGCGGGTGCAGCCACCGCACCAGCGCCTCGGCGCCGCGCACACTGCCGTCGCCGAGGTGCACCAGCGGCTGGTACTCGATGAAGAACTCGCCGCGCTCCAGGGCCGCGGGCAGCGCGGTGGTCAGGCCGTGCCGGGTGATGGCGCGGGCGTCGGCCTCGGGGTCGGCGAGTTCGTAGCGGTTGCCGCCCGCGGACTTGGCGCGGTACATCGTGATGTCGGCGCTGCGCAGCACGTCGGCCGCGCCGCGCTCCCCTGCCGGGCCCTCCACGATGCCGATGCTGCCGCGCACGGTCAGCTCGCGGCCGTCGACGCGGATCGGGGTGGCGAGGGCGTTCATGATGCGCCCGGCGAGCTCGTCCACCTCCGTCTCGGTGTCGGCGCCCGTGGTGAGCGCCACGAACTCGTCGCCGCCGAGCCGGGCCACCATCTCGCCGGGCGCGGTCGCGCAGGACTGGAGCCGGTCGGCGACCTCGACGAGCAGCCGGTCGCCCGCCGCGTGGCCGAGGCTGTCGTTGACGGTCTTGAAGCCGTCGAGGTCGAGGTAGCAGAGCCCGAACCGCGCGTCGTCGCCCGCCGCGAGCGCCTTCTCCAGGCGCTCGAAGAACAGCGTGCGGTTGGGCAGCCCGGTGAGCGCGTCGTGCGTCGCCTCGTAGCGCAGGCGCAGGTTGAGCAGCCGCCGCTCGGTGGTGTCCTCCATCAACGCCAGCTGGTACTGCGGCAGCCCGTCCGCGTCACGCAGCAGTGAGACGGTCAGGTTGGTCCACAGGACCGTGCCGTCGGGGCGGTAGAAGGCCTTCTCCACGCGGTAGTGCTCACGCTCGCCGCGCACCAGCTCCTCGTACAGCTTCCATATGTGGGGAGAGTCGTCGGGGTGTGTCCACTCCGCCGCGTTGCGCCCGCGCAGGTTGCTCTCCAAGCCGCCGAACATGCGCGCCAGCGCGTCGTTGACCTCCAAGATGGTGCCGTCGAGGTCCGCGATGCCGATGCCGATCGCCGCGCCGTGGAAGACGGCCCGGAAGCGCGCCTCGCTCGCGTGCAGGGCCTCGGCGACGGCGCTGCGCGCGCTCAGCGCGGCGCAGGAGATCGCCTCCTGCTCGGCGAGGGTGCGCTCGCGCAGCGCCCGGGCGAAGCCCGCCGCGACCGCGTGCTGGATCCGCGCGCAGCGGGCCCGCAGCTCCTCCCGCGGGCCTTCGCCGCCGCAGTACAGGACCAGATAGGCGTCGACGCAGTCGAGGGTGCGGCTGAGCGCGTCGGGGTCGGTGCAGTGCGTGTCGATGAGGGCGGCGCCGACGGCCTGGCCCTGCCTCGCGTCGAAGACCCGTTCCTGGAGCGCGTCGCGCAACCGCCGGGCAAGCGGCAGCAGTTGCTGCTCGAACTCGGGGCGGGTCAGTGAGGTGGCCGTCACCGGGAAGATCGCGCGGCTCCAGATGGTGGCGAACCTGCGGAGTCTTCCTTCCGGTCCGTCCGGCTCGGCGCTCAACGCTTCTGTCCCACGCCCGCGAACCCGGAGAAGGAGTAGGGGTCCTCCTCCTCGAGCGCCGTGTCGGGCCGCCAGTGCGGCATCGGCACCAGGCCGGGTTCCACCATGTCGTACCCCTCGAAGAACCGCGCGATCTCCTCGCGCGAGCGCATGATCAGTGGGTTGCGGATGTCTTTGTATACACCGACCGTCCCGTCGGCCTGCTCGGGGGGAACCGGGATCCCTTCGTACGAGGCGTGGGTCAGGACGATCAGGCTGCCGGGCGCGAGGCCGTCCCTCAACTCGGCGACCGCCGCGCGAGGATCGTACGCGTCCTCGACGAAGTGCAGGACGGCGACGAGCAGCAGGGCCACCGGCCGGTCCAGGTCGAGGAGCGAGCCGACCTCCGGACTGCCCAGGATGTCCCGGGGCTTGCGCAGGTCGGCGGCGAGCACCGCGGTGCGCTCGTCGCCGTCGAGTACGGCCTTGCTGTGTTCGACGGCGACCGGGTCGTGGTCGACGTATACGACGCGTGCCTCGTCGCTGGCCCGCTGTGCCACCTCGTGGACGTTGCCGAAGGTGGGGATGCCGGAGCCTATGTCCAGGAACTGGGTGACGCCCTGGTCGACGGCGTACCGGACCGCTCGCCGCATGAAGGCGCGGTTCGCCTGCATGATCTTCGGCAGGCCCGGCATGAACTCCATGGCCCTGCGGCCGGCCTCCCGGTCCACCTCGAAGTTGTGCGAACCGCCCAGGTAGTAGTCGTAGATGCGGGACACGCTGGGCATCGTGATGTCGATGCCGATCGGGGCCCAGGCGGGACGCTCCATCAAGACTCCAAGGCATAGGGGGGTGACGCGGGCGATCCGGTGTTCGAGGGTGAGGCTACTGATCGCCCGCCAAGGGAGCGAGTCAAAACGGAAATTGGCCGTCCGTTCTCGGTCACTGCCTTTGGCAAGTGCCGTATCACACACCGAAGACCGGCCCGTCCCTCCTTGTGATAGGGGGACGGGCCGGCCGGCCGTGCTCCGTGGGGGGTTACTTGGGGGCGCCCACCGCCTTGCCGTCCGGGCTCGCGGCATACCAAGTGCCGCCGACGCCCTGGCCGTTGGTGTCGCCCGGCTTCTTGTCGCCCGCGAAGGTGTACAGCGGCCAGCAGTCGATCGTCTGCTGCTTGCCGCCGTCGGGGCGGTCGTAGGTCATATAGCCCTTCTTCTTGATCCCCTCGGCGTCGGCCTTGTCGACGGGGGCGACGGCGGGCCACTTCTCGGCGCAGGCGCCCACGCAGTTGGATTTGATCGGCCAGGCGGAGTCCTTGGTGAAGCGGTAGACGGTCATGCCGTTCTTGTCGACGACGATCTCGCCGAGTTTCGGGTCGTTGCGGGTGGACAGGCCCGCGGGGTCGGCGGGGGCCGGTTCGGCGGGAGCGGTCTCGTCGGGGGCGGCCTCGTCGGGGGCGGTTCCGGCCCCCGCGGGCGAGGCCTTCTTGCCGTCGGGGGCCGCGGCGTGCCAAGTGCCACCCACTCCCTGCCCCTTGGCGTCGCCGGGCTTGGCGTCCTTCGCGTACCGGTACATCGGCCAGCCGTCGATGGTGAGCTGCTTGGTGCCGTCGGCGCCGGTGACCTCGCCGAGCAGGGACTCGTCGACGCCCGGCGCGGCCTTGGCGCCGTTGGCTGCCACGGCGGGCCAGGCCTTCAGGCAGACGGCGTCGCAGTTGGACTTGGGGGGTTGGGCGGTGTCCTTGTCGAAGCGGTAGAGCGTGAAGCCCGCGCTGTCGGTGACGACCTTCCCGAGCTTCTTGCTGTCCCAGACGGCGAGCTGCCCGGCCGGCTTCGCCTTGGCGTCGGCGCCGTCGTCCCCGGCGCCGGAGTCCGCGCCGTATCCGTCGCCCGCGCCGTATCCGTCGCCCTTGGCGGGCGCCTCGTTGCCCACATTCTGGCCATTCGGGGACTGGTCGCCCTTCTCCTGTCCGCACGCCGCCGTCAACGCCACCAGGGCCGCAGCCGTCGCTACGAGCGAGGCGCTCCGCCAGGCCCGAGGGGCTCGCCCACTTGGATGCCGCATCTCTCACTCCCGCTGTCAGCTGTGGTGTTGTGGCGCCTGTTTGCGTCACACATGGCCCTAGGTACGGGCGGGGGCGACCGTCGCGTTCAACCGGGCGCAAGATTCTTTGCGCGGCGCACGGGCGGAGGGTGCGGTGCGGGAGTGGGGCGTGGGGCGCGAGGGTGAGGCGTAGGGCACGTGAGCGGGTCGTAGGGCATGAGGGTGTTCACGTCGTCAAACCTGCGCGGGGGCCGCCTCCTTCCTTCGGGGCATTCGGGAGCGTTACGGCATGCCGGGGGCAGGCGCCGCCCATGCTCTCGTCGTGCATGGAACCTCGCGGGCCTTACCTCCCCTCGTCATACGGGCGTTGGCGCTCCTGGCGCTGACCTTGCTGCTCGGCGCCTCCGCCACCACCGGCACGGCCGCGGCCGACGACTGCGCGTACGCGTCGGTCAACCGGGGCGGTGCCTCTTCGGGCGGCGACAACCTGGCCGTGGCGGGCGACGGCGGTGACTGCTGGGCGGGGCCCACGCACCGCCCGAAGCCTCCGCCACCACCGCCGCCGCCCGCTCCTCCGCCACCACCACCTCCGCCGCCTCCACCTCCACCTCCGCCTCCAGAGCCCGAGGCCCCCGAGCCGCCACCGCCTCCCGCGCCGAAGCCGGTCCCGACACCGGCCCTCGCCCCGGCCGCGGCGCCCGAGCCCGCGCCGAAGCCGCCGCCCGAGCCGAAGCCCCCCGCTCGCAGCAGAACAACCAAGCCATCGCCATCCGTGACATATCCGGCGTACCACGCGCCAACCCGCAAGCGGCCGCCGCGCGGTGGCCCGTCCCTCGTCTCGCTCACCCTGCTCATCACGGCGCCCGCGGTGCTCGCCGTCGCCGCGCTCCGCCCGCGCTGACCGCCGGAGGTTCCCATGTCGGAATGGCTTGTTCTCACCCTCGCGATGGTGGCCGCTTGCGGTGTCGTGCTCATCGTGACGCTGCTGCGGCACCGCAGGACCGGCGCGGACTACGACTCGTCGGAGACGCCGGACGTCATCGAGTACATGACGATGATGATCGGCGTCGTGTACGCCATCGTGCTCGGCCTGGCCATCGCGGGCGTCTGGGAGGCGCGCGGCGCCGCCCAGGAACACGTCCGCGTGGAGGCCCAGGCACTGCACGAGATCTCGGAGCGGGCGCGGGTCTATCCGGAGGACGTCCGGGATCGTATCCGCGCCGACGTACACACCTATGTCAGCCATGTCGTCACCAAGGAGTGGGACACCATGGCGGCCAAGGGCGAGCTCACCGACCGCGGCGCCGATCTCCTCACCCGGATCCGCCACGACGTCACCGACTACGAACCGAAGTCGGACTTCGAGGCCCAGGCCTACCAGCCGCTGGTCGACGAGGTGGCGGCCGCGGACGACGCCCGCAGCGCCCGGGCGGACAGCGTCGGGGCGACCATGCCCGGCGTGGTCTGGTTCGGCCTGATCATCGGGGGCCTGGTGACGATCGGCATGATCTTCGCGCTGCAGATCCGCCGCACACCGCGCGAACTGGTCCTCGCCGGTCTCTTCTCCGCCCTGTTCGCCTTCCTGCTCTTCCTGATCTGGGACTTCGACGCCCCGTACGGCCGTGGCATCGCGGCGACGGCGGAACCGTTCAAGGCGCTGTTCCCGGGAATCGGCGGCGGCTGAGACCGGGGACTCGCCCCGGAGTACGCCTCAGCCGTGGCGAGTTGCCGCTCGATGGCCGTGAACCATGCTGCGCCGGGCCCCTGCCCGGCGCATTCTGGTGCCATGGCCTGGCAGACACCGATCGTCGTCCATCCACCCGCCGCCGACGGCGGGCGGCGGGTCACCGTGCGCGGACAGGACGCCGGCGTAGCCCGCGGCGACCGCGACCTGGTGGAGCTCCTGCGGCGCGCGGGGCTCGGCGAGGCCGACATCGCGCTCGACGACCCGAATCTCGTGGAGTGGCGCGGCGGCCCTCACATCTGGCCCGAGCCGCGGCACTGAGACCCGCCACTCCCCATGCCATACGCGCGCGCTCCGTCCCGTCCGCCACGCCGCGCCGTTCCCCTGTCCGGCGGAGCGGATTGCCCCGTTCGCGCGACACCGATCGCGGCCCCAAGGGAGCGTACTTAGCGTTTCGGTCATCGAGGTGCATTTCAGGCGTCAGCGGAAGAAGGTCCGCGGCTGCTCCTCGGGGACCCGGAGGATCCACACCATGCACGCGATACGCGTCGCTTCTGCCGCTCTGCTCACCGCCACCGTCCTGACGCTGACGATCCCGCCCGCGTCGGCGGCCGTCACGGGCGACGACACGAACAACAACATCACCTCGTTCGGCTTCCGCGTGACCCCGTCGACGATCGCCGCGGGCGGGCAGGTCACGCTCAGCGTCGAAGGCTGCGACGGCGACGCCAAGGTCACCTCCGGGGTCTTCGACGACGCCCACATCCCCAAGGGACAGTCGTCCGCCACGGCCAAGGTGTTCTGGGACGCCAAGCCGGGGGCGATGTACGAGGTGACGTTCACCTGCGACGGGGAGACCGGCAAGACCGACCTGACCATCGCCACCGGCCGCCCCGACAACAACAGCCACCAGAACCAGAACCCCAACCCGAACCCCGTCCACAAGGGTGTCAAGGCCGGCATCGGCGGCAGCCTCGGCGGGTTCGACCTGCACGAGATCGCCCTCGGCGGCGCGCTGGTCGTGGGCGGCCTGGGCGCCGCGTACTACAAGGCACGGCGCCGCACCGGCGAGGACAACTCCTGACCGGCTCCCGACCGGCTCCCGCCCCGCTCCTGACCCTCCCTCGGCACCGCCGCTTCGCCCCCGGGGCGTCTCCAGACCTCGGGGGCGAAGGGGGCGCGCCGGTTCGCCCGGCGGCTCAGGACCGGTTCTCGGCCCGGCGGCGCATCCAGAACACGCCGCCGCCGACCACGGCCGCCGCCACCAGGGCGCCACCGATCGCGATGTCGGTGGGGGTCGCCCCCGACGGCGAGCTGCCGCCGAAGCCACCGCGCACACCGCCGTGGATGACGGTGAACGCGGCCGGGCGGGTGAGCGTCTTGCCGCCGCAGTGGGCCGTGATGTCGTACGCGCCCGGGGTCGCGTGCTTGTGGACGACGGCTGTCGCGCTCGACGTGGTGCCGCCGGGGATCGAGTGCAGGTTCGTGTCCGGGAACGCGTGCGAGGTGATCTTGCCGCCGGCCTGGCAGGACGAGCCGTCGACCGTGACGGTCAGGTGTCCGCCCCGCGGAATCACGCTCGGCATCGCCACGATGTTGGTCGGGTCGGCCCACGCGGACGCGGCCGGGGCGGCGAGCCCGACGACCGCGCCTGCCGCGGCGGCGACCGCGAGGGCACGAGTGGTACGCATACGAGAAGTACGCATGGAAGTCCTCCGCGGAAGGCGCCCCGGGGGTACCGTCCCCGGTCGATCGGCGAGAGCGCCTCCCAGTCAGACCCTCAGATGCGGTGCGCCGGGCCGCATTTCGGGGATCGGCCGTCCTGGTGAGACGACACGCCGGGACGGGTCCACGCGATCGGACATCACCGCAGGTCACGGTCCGTCAGAAATTTCCTGTCCGGGGGCGACCCGGATGGCGCACCCCGACCGTGGCGCCACCCGTTCGCACCCGCCCTTTCGCACGCCACGCGCCCCGCGCTTAGCGTTCTCGTACGCGTAACCGACGCGGCGCGCCCGCCGCGTCGAGAGGGGATAGAGAATGCCTTCGTCCCACCCGGCCGACGAGTTCGAGTTCCAGGATTCCCAGGAGGACGAAAAGCAGAAGAAGCGCGCCCCCTGGGGCGTGATGGCGCTCGTCCTGCTGACCGGTCTCGCGCTGATCCGCAATGGCTCGGGGGAATTCGACGTGGGGCCGCCGCAGCCCGCGTCCGCCGCGGCCGCGGACCGCACACCGGACCCCGGGGTCGCCGCCCCTGCGCCCCTGACGTTCTCGCCCGCCGAGCGCGTGCGCATCAAGGGCATCCAGGTGGACGCGCCGGTCACCGCGGTGGGGCTCGACCCCGAGGGGTGGGTGGACGCGCCGCCGCCGGAGGACGCGAACCTCGCCGGCTGGTTCACGGGCGCCGTCTCGCCGGGCGAGAAGGGCACGGCCGTAGTCGTCGGCCATGTGGACAACCAGCAGGGACCGGCCGTCTTTTACGGCCTAGGTTCCCTGAAGAAGGGACAGCACGTCGAGATCAGGCGCGAGGACAAGAAGACCGCGATTTTCAAGATCTACGGCATCGAGGTGTTCGACAAGAAGGACTTCCCCGGCAAGCGGGTCTACGGAAACGACGGAACTCCCGAGTTGCGCGTCATCACCTGCGGCGGCGGTTTCAGCAAGCAGTCCGGATACGACGGGAACGTCGTCGTGTTCGCCCGCCTGACCGCCGTGCGCTGACCTCGGGCGCGTCACATGGCGTAGCGGTTCGGCACCGTGACGCGGTAGCCGGAGTCGAGGAGTTCGGGAAGGTAGGTGCGCAGGGCCCTGACGCTGGCGGAGCGGTCGCCGCCCGCGTCGTGCGAGAGCACCACCACGCCGGGTGCCGCGCCCGCGCGGACGCGGCGGACGATGGTCTTCGCGCCGGGCTCGGTCCAGTCGAGGGTGTCGACGGTCCAGGCGAGCGGTTCCATGCCGAGTTGTGCGCCGAGTTGGAAGGTGTTGCGGTTCCACGCACCGTAGGGGGCGCGGAACCACTCGGGAGGTTCGCCGGTCACGCCCTCGATGACGTCGCAGGTCCGCTCCATCTGCGCGCGCGTCTTGGAGCGGCTCAGCTTGGGCAGCAGCGGGTGGCTCCAGGTGTGGTTGCCGATCACATGCCCGTCGTCGGCCATCTCGCGCAGCAGGTCCGCGTTGTCGACGACCATCTCCCCGCACACGAAGAACATCGCGCGGACGTCGTACGCGCGCAGGGTCCGCAGGATGGACGGGGTGTAGCGGGGGTCGGGCCCGTCGTCGAAGGTCAGCACCATCGAACGCTCGTGCCGGTCCAGGCGCAGGATCGGTGCCTTGCGGACCCGGGGCAGGGCGCGCGCGGAGCGCGGCGGGCCGTGTCCCGCCATGGGCTGGAGGCGGTACGCGGAGGGCTTGAGGGCGCGGGCGGCCGCCGGTCCCGCGGCGGGCCTGCCGGTGGGTGCGGTCGGTCCGGGGGCGGCCGGGCGGCCGGTGTCCGCGCATCCGGCGGTCGCGGCGAGCCCGAGGGCGACGGCGGCACGGAGCACGACCCGACGCCCTGGAGTCAGCTGATCGTCTTTCATGACCAATCCGTCGCATGGCGGAAGGCCGACGCGGCACACCAACACCGGACCGCTCCCCGAAAGCACCCGATCAGCCGCCTCCGGGCGGCCTGACGCGGCGGACAGGTCTCTTTCTCCCCACGAGGAGCGACCGCGCGGCGAGGCACGCCCGACGCTGTCCGACGAGGTCGCTCAACTTCCGCCGACCACTGCCCAGTTCGACGCCCCAGCGCGTGAGCGGAGGGGCATCGAGGACGATGCCGTCCGCCGTGTACGGGACGAAGGGAAGGCCGCGGTGCCTGTACAGGGCCTGCGCAGGGCGCCTGCCCGCGGCAGCACCGCGCCGCTCCGTTAACCTCTCGGGCGTGAGCGCAGACCAGTCCCAGCAGTTTGAACGCGGTACCGACGGGCCCAAGGTGATCGTCGTCGGAGTCGATGGCTCCGATTCGTCGTTGCGGGCCGCGGCGTACGCCGGAGGCCTTGCCCGGCGCCAGCGGGCCCTGCTCGCCGTCGTGTACATCCAGCCGGTGATGGCCGCGGGCGCGGCCCTCGGCGCCCCGGTCGCCGAGACCACGGACGAGATCGCCGAGGGGCTCATATCGGAGATCAGGGACGCCGCCGAGCGGGTGAAGGACATATTCGACGTGAGATGGGAGTTCCACACCTTCCACGGCGACCCGTACAACGGTCTGGTCGCCGCGGCGGACGAGCTGAAGGCGGACGCCGTGGTCGTCGGCGCCTCCGAGCAGGCGGGCCACCGCATCGTCGGCTCGGTCGCCGTCCGCCTGGTGAAGGCGGGCCGCTGGCCGGTGACAGTGGTGCCGTGACCGGAGCCCCCGCCGAACGAACCCTCACGCACAAGCCGAATGAACCCTCACGCGCAAGGGGTGTGGCGTCTTCCGTCGTGCCGCGGGCTGGGCCATCATGATCCGCCATCAGCCGACTGCCGTCCGCGAAGAGGTGGAGCTCATGGCGGGACTCCGGATGGGGCGGGGCATCCTGCGCCGCAAGCCCATCGAACGCATCGAGGAGACGGAGACCGGGGCGGGCGGCGGGCTCACCCGGTCGCTGGGGCTCTGGCAGCTCACCGCGATCGGCGTCGGCGGCATCATCGGCGCCGGCATCTTCACCCTGGCGGGCACCGTCGCCAACGAGAAGGCAGGGCCCGCGGTCCTCGTCTCGTTCCTGATCGCGGGTGTGGCGAGCGCCGCGGCGGCGTTCTCGTACGCGGAGTTCGCGGGCCTGATCCCGAAGGCGGGATCCGCGTACACGTACGGCTATGTGGTGCTCGGTGAGCTGGCCGGCTGGTTCATCGGCTGGGATCTGCTCCTGGAGTACACGGCGATCGTCGCGGTGGTCGCGATCGGCATCTCCGGCTACTTCAACTTCCTGGTCAACGACATGGGCGCCGAGCTGCCGAAGTGGATGCTGGGCGCGCCCGGCACCGGCGACGGACACAAGGTCGACCTCTTCGCGGCGCTGCTCTGCCTGCTCATCGCGTATCTGCTCACCCTCGGCATCAAGAACGCGGCGCGCTTCGAGATGGTCGTCGTGGTCCTCAAGGTCCTCGTCGTGCTGCTCGTCATCGGCGTCGGGTTCTTCCACGTCAACACCGGCAACTACCAGCCGTTCTTCCCCTTCGGGGTCAGTGGCGCCTTCACGGGTGCGGCGACCGTGTTCTTCGCGGTCTTCGGCTACGACGCCATGAGTACCGCCGCCGAGGAGTCCAAGGACGCCCAGCGCCACATGCCGAAGGCGATCCTCTACTCCCTCGCGGTCTCGATGGTGCTCTACGTGCTCGCGTGCCTGGTCCTCACCGGCATGCAGGGGTACAAGGACATCGACCCGGAGAGCGGGTTCTCCAGCGCGTTCAAGGCCGTGGGGCTCGGTGGGCTCGCCGACGTCATCGCCGTCGGCGCCATCATCGGCATCCTCACCGTGATGTTCACCTTCATGCTGGGCGTCACCCGTGTGTGGTTCTCCATGAGCCGCGACGGGCTGCTGCCCAAGTGGTTCGCGAAGACGCACGAGACGCGGCACGTGCCGACGCGTGTGACGTGGATCGTCGGGTTCGCGTCGGCCGCCATCGCCGGGTTCCTGCCGATCGGCGAGGCGGCCGAACTGACGAACATCGGCATCCTGCTGGCGTTCGTCGTGGTGTGTATCGCGGTGATCGTGCTGCGCTACAGGCGGCCCGACCTGCCGCGCACCTTCCGGTGTCCCGGGATGCCGGTGGTGCCGGCGGTCGGGGTGGTCTTCTCCATCTGGCTGATCACGTTCCTGCAGTGGCAGACCTGGGTGCGGTTCGCCGTGTGGTTCGCGGTCGGGCTGCTCGTGTACTTCGGCTACTCCTACCGGAAGTCGGAGCTGGTGGCGAAGGCGGAGCAGTAGTAGCGCTGTAGTTCTGTAATGCGTGGCTACTTGGCCATCACCAGGCCGTCCTTGGCCGCGCCCCGGCTGAGGACGACGCGGCGGATCCGGTCGCGTACGTCGCGTACGTCCGCCCCGCGGCGCAGCGCCGAGTTGAGGTTGACGATCCGGCCGGCGTCCGTGTCGAACCACATCGGGATGAACTCGGCCTTCCTCACCTGCCACCGCCCGCCCGGCGCGGCCGGCGGCGCGAAGGTGAAGCGGCCGATGGAGTTCTGGTTGCCGCGGGGGTCCTTGTCGCCTTCGTCGTTGATCATGTCGCCGGCGATCTGGTCGCCCATGCCGTAGATGATCCAGGTGCCGTTGACCTTCTCGTACGCCTGGGGGACGTGCGCGTGGGTGCCGATGATCAGGTCGATGTCCGGTCGGCCCGCCGTGCGCGAGGCCGTGAGCCGCTTGCCGAGGCGCAGCTGCCGCCGGTCGGGCACGGTCTGCCACTCCGTGCCCCAGTGCAGGCTGACGACGACCACGTCGGCGCCCGCCTTCCGCGCCGCCCGCGCGTCCGCGACGATCCTGCCGCGGTCGATCAGGTCGACCGACCAGGGCTTGCCCTTCGGCATCGGGTAGCCGTTCGTGCCGTACGTGTACGCCAGCTGCGCGACCTTGGCGCCGCCCGCCCGCAGCCACGCCGGTCTCCTGTCCTCGGCGGCGGAGCGGGCCGAGCCCGCGTGCTTGACGCCCGCCTTGTCGAGCGCGTCCAGGGTGCGGCGCACGCCCGCCGCGCCGTCGTCCAGGGAGTGGTTGGAGGCGGTGGAGCACGAGTCGTACCCGGTGGCCTTGAGGGCGCGGGCCACCTGGGGCGGGGACTTGAAGTCGGGGTAGCCGCTGTAGTCGCCCTTCGCTCCGTACACCGTCTCCATGTGGCAGATCGCCAGGTCGGCCTTGGAGACGACCGGCTTGGCGCCGGCAAGCATCGGTGCGAAGTCGTGGCCGTCGCCGTCCGCGTCGGCTCGGGCCTGGCGGATGATCGAGGCGTGCGGGAGGACGTCACCGGAGGCGACGAGGGTGAAGCGGCGCCGCTCGGCCGTGCCGCCGCTCGCCGGGGAGTGGGCCGGGGCCGCCTGGCGTGACACTCCCGGCGGGGTGGACCGCCCGGCGGCCCCGCTCGGTGGCTCTGGCACGCACGCCGCGGCGCCCGCCATCAGGAGGGCCGTCGCGGCGGCGGCCGCCGGTCGTCCTCTTCTGGCCCGTGGTGGGGGCGGTGAGGTGCTTGGGGTCCCTGTGTGCCGTGAGTTCCGTACGCGCTGCGTCATCGATCAGGCTCCGCGAATAGGGTGATAGCAGATAATATGACTACATCTACGGAGCTATAGGACAGTCAAGGACCAATGCCGTCTCAGTCGCTGAAAGGGAGTCAAATCATTTGGCCCTGTGACGCGAACAACACGGGGTGGCTCACCTGCGGGGAAACCGTGGGCCGGGTCAAGGCTCCGTAAAGCGCCTTGCTCGGCACCCCCCTTGAGTAATCGGCTGTCCTCATCCGTGTTCCGGATTGGGGGGCCAGAGGCCGGTGACGCGCACGGACCGGAGGAAGGCGGAGCGGGATGCTGCACGAGAGCAGAGGCAACACGGAAGGCCCACGGGGCGGCGAACTGACCGTGCCGATGGCGTGGTTGTACGCGGAGTACATCGCCGACGAGTTGCTGCGTACCGGCGATCTGATGCCGCCCACGTCGTTCGAGTACCGGGCGGGGCGGGACGCGCTCGCCCTGACGATCTTCCTGTCGGACAGCAGGGGCGAGCTGTCCGGGATCCGGGTGATCACCCAGCTGGAGACCTGGCTCTCCCTGACGGAGTACGACCATGCCTGGCAGGAGTGGGTGCGCGAGCGGATCGAACTGCTCCTGGAGGACGCCGCCGCGGCGGGCGGGCCGGGCCCCGATCTGGAGCTGGCCGAGCTGGCCTGGCGGTGGCTGGAGGAGACGGAGCTGCTGGCGCCGGATCTGGACGCGGTGCCGGGCGGCGGGGCCGTGCCGGGCGAGGAGGACGGGCCGAAGGTGTGGACGCCCGCGTGGCGGCTCGGGCTGCCGCTGGGGCATCTGGCGATCCATCTGTTCTGACGCGGCCCTTGAACGATCCGGCGACCCCTTACGTACCGGAGGGCAAGCGGCACCCCTCCCGTAAGGAACGCCATGAGGTCCCTGGAACGGCATCGTGACGCCGGCGCCTACGCGCTCGGTGTTCTCGACGAGCCGGACGCGTTCCGGTTCGAGGACCACCTCGCACAATGCCCGGCCTGCCACCTCGCGCTGGGCGAACTGCGCCGCACAGCCGCCCAGTTGAAGCTGTACGGCCGTGCGACGCCGCCCGCCGCCGCGCCCGGCCCGAAGCTCCTGGAGCACACCCTGCGCGAGGTCGGCCGCGTGCACACGGTGCGGCGCAGGAGGCGGCTGTGCGCGCTCGCCCTCGCCGCCGTGCTGGCCTTCGGCGCGCCCGCCGTGGCCCTCGTGACGGCCGCCGGGCCCGACCCCGGGCGGCCCGAGCGGCTCAGCGCGCGCGACGCCCGCAGCGGGGTCCACGCGACGCTGACGGCCCGCGACCGCGCCTGGGGGACGGAGCTCGCGCTCACGGTGCGGGACCCGGCGCCCCGGTCACGGGTCTGCGAGCTGGTCGCCGTGGGCAAGGACGGTTCGGAGCGGACCGTCACGACGTGGCAGGTCCCCGCGCGGAGCGTGGAGATTCCGGCGGTCGCGGCCCTGCGTCCGGACGAGACCGATCGGTACGAGGTGCGGACCGCGGACGGGGAACGGCTGGTGACGCTACGGCCGTAGTCTGCCGCGCCGCGAAGGCCCCCACTTCAGCCCCCCCCTTCAGCAATCGCTCACTTCAGCGGCCCCTCACTTCAGCAGCCGCGACAACCTCCGGTCCGCCAGCGGCTTTCCGCCCGTCTGGCACGTCGGGCAGTACTGCAGGGAGGAGTCGGCGAAGGACACCTCGCGGATCGTGTCGCCGCAGACGGGGCACGGCTCACCGGTGCGGCCGTGTACGCGCAGGCCGCTCTTCTTCTCCGCCTTGAGACGGCCCGCCGCGACGCCGTGTGAGCGCTCCACCGCCTCGGTCAGCGTGGCGCGCAGCGCCTCGTACAGCCCGTGGACCTCGCCCTCCGTAAGGCTGGACGTGAGCTTGAAGGGGGACATGCGGGCCGCGTGCAGGATCTCGTCGCTGTACGCGTTGCCGATGCCGGCGATCAGGCCCTGGTCGCGCAGTGCCCCTTTGATCCGGCGCCGTTCACCGGCGAGGAGGCGGGTGAACCGCTCCTCGTCGAAGTCCGGGGCGAGCGGGTCGGGGCCCAGCCGGGCGATGCCCGGGATCTCCTGCGGCGCCTCGGTGACGTACACCGCGAGGCGCTTCTGGGTGCCCGCCTCCGTGAGGTCGAAGCCCTCCCCCGCGTCCAGGGCGACGCGCAGCGCGAGCGGGCCCTTGCCGGGGCGCGGGGTGCCGTCGGGAAGCCGGTCCTTCCACTGCAGCCAGCCGGCGCGGGCGAGGTGCGTGACGAGGTGCAGCCCGTCGGCGTCGATGTCCAGGAACTTGCCGTGCCGCTCCACGGCCGTGACGGTGCGGCCGTGGAGGGCGGTGAGCGGAGGGTCGTACGTCTTGAGGACGTTCACCGCGACGGGCAGCACGCGCACGATCTCGCGGCCGGTCAGCCGGTCCGTCAGAAAGGCTCGCAGGGCTTCGACTTCGGGCAGTTCCGGCATGGCTCTCGCTCTCCCTCAGGCTCACTCGTTCCTGGCGGGCACGACGAACTCGCACCACACGCATTTGCCGCCGCCGCGCGCGTCCACGCCCCACAGGTCCGTGAGCCGGTCCACCAGGAGCAGACCGCGTCCCGACACACCGTCCTCGCCCGCCTCCCGGCGGCGCGGCAGGGCGCTGGAGGAGTCCTCGACGTCGACGCGCAGCCGCCGGTCGGTGCCGCTCAGGACGCGCAGGGTCACGATCGCGGAGCCGTCGGTGTGCATCAGCGCGTTGGTGATCATTTCGTCGGCGACCAGCTCGATCTCGTCGGCGCGCTCGCCCGCGCCCCAGGCGCGCACCGCGGCCCTGATCATGTGCCGGGCCTCGGCGAGCGCCTCCGGGTCGCTGGGTGCCACGTGCTGCTGGAGGCGGCCGCCCGAGCGGGGCGCGTCGATCGTGCGGCGGCGGAGCAGGAGCAGCGCGGCGTCGTCGTCCCCGCCCCGGCCGTCGACGATGCCGCAGAGCCGGTCGGCGAGCTTCGACAGGTCGCGGGGGCCGGTGGCGGCCAGCTCCGAGAGGGCCTGCATGCCGTCGTCGAGGTCGGCGCCGGGGACCTCGACGAGGCCGTCGGTGCAGAGCAACAGGGTCTGGCCCGGGTCGAGTTCGAGGGTGGTGACGGGGTAGTCGAGCCGCCCGAACTCGGCGGACAGACCGAGCGGCAGACCGCCGTCGACGGGCACCCTGCGGCAGGAGCCGTCGGTGAGCTGGAGGAGCGGGTCGATGTGTCCCGCCCGCACGAACTGCACCACGCCGGTCGTCAGGTCGGCCTCCGCGTACAGGCAGGTCGCGAAGCGCTCGGTGTCGAGCTCGTGCAGGAAGGTGGAGGCGCGGGCCATGACGGTGGCGGGCAGATGCCCCTCGGCGGCGTAGGCGCGCAGCACGATGCGGAGCTGGCCCATGACGGCCGCCGCGTGCGTGTCGTGGCCCTGGACGTCGCCGATGACGGCCCCGACCCGGCCTCCGGGCAGCGGGATCACGTCGTACCAGTCGCCCCCGATGTCCCGGCCGAGCGCCGCCGCGCGGTACCGGACGGCGATCTCCGCGCCCGGCACGCCGGGGATGGTCCGCGGCAGCATGGCCTGCTGGAGGCCCTGGGCGAGGTCCTTCTCCTGTTCGTAGAACATGGCGCGCTGCAGGCTCTGCGCGATGCTGCTGCCGAGCGCGACCAGGACGTTGCGCTCCTCCGCGGTGAAGCCGGTCTTGTGCTGGTAGAGCAGGCCGAGCGCGCCGATGGGCCTGGCCTGCGCGATCAGCGGCAGATACGCGGCCGCGGTGATGCCGAGCCCGGCGATGTGCGGCCACAGCAGCGGATAGGACCGCGCGAAGTCCTCGGCGGACTCGATGTAGCGCGGCGCGAGCGTGCGGACGACCTCGCTCATCGGGTACGCCTCGTCGACGCGGGTCACCCGGGTGCCCGGCACGAAGCTGCCGGCCGGTCCCTCGGCGACCAGGCGGATCCGCCCGGCCTCGACCAGGCCCATGACCAGGTTCGACGCCCCGAGGTGGGCGAGGCCGTGGGTGTCCTTGAGTACGTCGATGACGTCGCGGACCGTGCGGGCGTGCGCCAGCGCCGCCGTGGTGCCCTGGACGATGCTGGTCCTGCGGCGCCGCTCGGCCTCCTCGTCGACCCGCTCCCGCACGGCTGGCGGGCTGTCGCCGAGCTCACGGGTGGCGTCCCTGACGATGCCCACGATGCGGCGGGGACGGCCCGTGTCGTCACGCCGGATACAGCCGTGCGTGTGGGTCCAGCGCAGCGCGCCGCCCCGCAGGCGGACCCTGAAGTAGGCGCCGTAGGTCTGGCTGCCGTCCTTCAGCGCGTGCGAGACGATCTGGTCCAGGCGGTGCGCCTCGGCGGTCGGGACGCGCGCGGAGAGGGTCTCCGGCCGGCCGTCGTATTCGTCGGCGCGTACGTCGAAGACCTCGTGGGCGGTGGCGTCCATGCGCATGAGGCCCGTGCCGAGGTCCCAGTCGAAGCAGCCCATGCGCAGCGCGGCTCCGTACAGCTCCATGAAACAGCCGGCTGGCTCCCCGGCCGGCTGTCCACAGCGGCAGTGCGCCGTCGGGTCGTACGCACTGGTACCCGCGTCCATGGGGCCACGCTAGGCGGAGCCCCCCGCGCGCGCATGTGGGGGAAGCGCCGCCGCGTGGGGCCCCGGTGGTGCCGCTCGCGGTGTTACGCCGACT
Source organism: Streptomyces sp. NPDC003379 (assembly GCF_053589195.1). NCBI lineage: Bacteria > Bacillati > Actinomycetota > Actinomycetes > Kitasatosporales > Streptomycetaceae > Streptomyces > Streptomyces sp. NPDC003379. The sequence continues at coordinate 44,522 of NZ_JBSFRK010000024.1, forward strand.
CGGCGACCTTGTCCTGCACCCGCACCGCCACCTCCGTCCACATCTCCGCGCTCTCGCCGGCCAGGTACGCCACGACGCCCCGGCAGTGCGGGGGAACCTGGTCGATGATCTGTTCCCACTCCGCCATGCTGATCGTGTGGATGTTGAGCAGCCGCAGCAGTGTGCGGCCGATCTCGCTGAAGCGCAGCGCCGGGTCCGCCTTGAGGCGCTTGACGGCCGCGGCGCGGTCCTCGGCCGTGTCCCTCTCGGGCAGGGCCGAGGGGCCGCGGCCGAGGCGCGGCGCGACGACGCGGTCCTCGGTGCCCGGCTGCCTGCCGCGGCGTACCAGCGGGTCCTCGCCCCGCATCATGCGGTTGCGTACGTCCCGTACGGTCTCCGGCGAGATGGACGCGACGCGGGCGACCTGGCGCAGCGACAGGCCGGGGTTCTGGGCGATCAGCTCGCTGGCGAGCCTGCGCCCCTCGGCGCCGTTGATGGGCCTGACGCGGCCGTCGTGGCCGATCCGGCTGCCGTCCCCCGCCCCGCTGTCCGGGTCCCGTCTGCGGATGTCCGCCACGGTGCCCGGGGCGATGCCGCTGACCGAGGCGATCATCCGGTCCGACCACTGCGGGTGCGAGGCGATGATGCGCGCGGCCGCGCGCTTGCGGTCCGCCGTCGTCAGCGGCAGGCCGTGTGTGACGTTCGATTCGACGGCGAGGACGAACGCGTCGTCCTCGGCTCCGTCGAAGTACTTCACCGCGATCTTGCGCTGCCCGCGGAGCTCCGCGGCGCGCAGCCGGTGCAGGCCGTCGATGACCCGCATCGTGGGACGGTGCACGGTGATGGGCGGCAGTGGGGTCTGTACGACCGCCAGCGCCTCCACGTGGTCCGGGTCCACTCCGGACGTACGCGGTGAATCCGCCGTCGACAGCGAGCCGATCTCGACTTCGACGACCATCAGTTGGTCGAACTGTTCGTGCCCAGGTGTTGCCAACTCAACTCCCCCTCAAGCTCTGATGTCCCCCGTGGGTGTGCGTCCCGGCACACTGAACGACTCACACCACATCGCCGCACCCCTCCCGCGGCCGCCGGCCGAGCCGGCTGGGCCACGTCTCCCGGATGAGTGCGTCGATGGATCGCGTGGGTCGCGCCTCGTACGCGTCCGCCCTTCGTCGAGGGCCCCTGAAGTGAATGCGCTGCGCGCTCCGCAGACGTGGTTCTCCCGGATCGCGCGGAGTGTTCGCCCGGTTTTTGGGCGCGGGTGCAGCGCGCAGTGGTGCGCCCGCGCCGTCCTGAATCACCCGTTGAAACCGAGTCGAACATTCCGGCGAATGTGCGTTCGTCGGAGAATTTCCCGCCGAACGAACACACTTACCCTAACAACGCCTATTCGGTGCTGGTACCCCTCACTAATAGCGCGCTCACAGGTTCCGCTACCCCTAACGACCCCTACCGGCCCGCACTTCGGCGGCCGGCCGCGCCGGGACGCGGCCCATCAGCGGGGAGAGCTGCGCGACGGCGCTCGCCACCTCGGCGGTCTCCGTCCGGGTCAGGGCCTGCGCGCCGTCGCAGAGCGCCGTCGCGGGGTCCGGGTGTACGTCGATCATGACGCCGTCCGCGCCCACGGCGAGGGCGGCGCGGGTGAGCGGCAGGACGAGGTCCCTGCGGCCGCCGGAGTGCGAGGGGTCGACGATCACCGGCAGGTGGGAGAGGCGCTGGACGACCGGCACGGCGCTGATGTCCAGGGTGTTGCGGGTGGCGGTCTCGAAGGTGCGGATGCCGCGCTCGCACAGCACGATGTCGAGGTTGCCGCGCTGCGCGATGTACTCGGCGGCCATCAGCCACTCCTCGATCGTGGCGCCGAAGCCGCGCTTGAGGAGCACCGGCATGCCGGCCCGGCCGACCTCCTGGAGCAGGGCGAAGTTGTGCATGTTCCGGGTGCCGATCTGGAGCATGTCCGCGTAGGGGGCGACCAGTTCGACGCCGGCCGGGTCGATGACCTCGGTGACCAGCGGCAGCCCGGTCTCCGCCGTGACGTCGGCGAGGATGCGCAGCCCGCTCTCGCCCAGCCCCTGGTACGCGTAAGGAGAGGTGCGCGGTTTGAAGGCGCCGCCCCGCAGCAGCGAGGCGCCCGCCGCCTTGGCCATCTCGGCGGCCGCGAGGGTCTGCGCGGGCGTCTCCACGGCGCAGGGCCCGGCGATGACGGTCAGGGTGTCGGGGCCGATGGGCACGCCCGCGACGGTGACGACGCTCCGGTCGACGTGGTGCTCCCGGCTGACCAGCTTGTACGGCACCGAGATCCGTACGACGTCGAGTACTCCGCGCAGCTGGGAGAGGTTGAGGGCGTCGAACGCCTCCACGTCCCCCACCAGGCCGACGATGGTGCGGGTCACGCCGCGGCTCACGAACGCGTCCCCGCCCGCCGTGCGCACCCGTTCGACGACCGCGTCCACATCGTTCTGTGTGGCCTCCGGGGCCATCACGACAACCACAGGGTTCCTCCTCGGGATTTTCCACGTGAATGGATCAGTGGAATCCGGAACGCAACGGGGGCTGAACGAAATGCGTTCGGTGATGTGCGGCGGTGTTCGGGGAAATTCACCGCCGCACTTGTCGTACCATCGTAGGAGTGCCGTGGATTTTCCTCAACGAAGTCCCGTGTCCTTGTCCAACTGCCCAATATCCATTCCGCGTCCGCCGGAGCGCTCCGACCGTCGCGGAAAGGCGATCTCCACCGCGAGGCCGCCTCCGGCACGGGCCCGCGCGCTGATCGCCGCCCCGTGGGCGACGGCGATGGCGTGGACGATCGACAGACCGAGCCCATGGCCCTCGCCGACGGTGCGGCCGAGCCGCTGGAAGGGTTCGAAGAGCCGCTCGACCTGCTCGGGCGGCACCGCCGTCCCCGTGTTGGCCACGGCGACGACGGCGCTCCCGCCGCGGGTGCGGGTCGCGATCTCCAGGCGGCCGCCGGGGGTGTTGTGGCGTACGGCGTTGTCCACGAGGTGGGTCACCAGGCTCTGCACGAGGGCGGGGTCGCCCACGGTGTCCGCGGGCCCGATCACGGGCTCGGCCCGCAGGCCCCGGCGTTCGATCTCCGGGCGCGCGGTGTGCAGGGCCCATTCGGCGATGAGGGAGAGGTCCAGCGGCTCGCTGTGGTCAAGGCCCCGCTGGCTGCTGGAGAGGGTGAGCAGCGACTCCAGGAGGCGTGCCTGCTGTTCGCTGATGGCGAGGAGCCGTTCGAAGTTGGCCCGGAACGACTCGGTGGTGGCGTCGCGGTCGATGAGCGACTCCTCCAGGAGCGCGTGTTCCAGGGTGAGCGGGGTGCGCAGCTCGTGGGCGGCGTTGGCGACGAAGCGCCGATGGGAGTCCAGCGCCGCGTCGAGGCGGCCGAGGAGCCCGTCGACGGTGTCGGCCAGGACCTTCAGCTCGTCCTCGGGGCCCTGCACGGCCAGCCGCTCGTGGATGTTGCGGGCCGAGATGCGCTGGATGGCCCCGGTCATCGTGCGCAACGGGCGCAGGGCCCGCGAGGCGACCAGCCAGCCGAGCCCGGCCGATACGACGACCATGAGGGCCAGGGCGATCCCCGACTGGACGAGCAGCTGCCGCAGGCCGGCCCGGCGCTGGCGGGACGCCTGTTCGCGCAGCTGCCCGGTGACGTCGCCGGGCGAGAGGGGGACGTGCGCGCCGGGGACGCCTTCGTCGACGCGGATGCCCCCGCCCGGCGCGGGGAACGGCCCGTCGCCCGTGCCGCCCAGGATGACGCCGCCGATCGGGGAGCGGGCGACGAGCAGATAGGTGATCGCGAGCAGGACCGCTCCGGAGAACACGAACAGCGCGCCGTAGAGCAGCGTGAGGCGTACGCCCACCCGTCGGGGCGTCAGTCGGCGCCGTGCCGCGAGGGCCGGGGTGGCGAGCGAGGGCAGGCGCATGGATCCCTCAAATCCGGTAGCCGCCCCGAGGAATGGTCTCGATGACGGGCGGGTTGCCGAGCTTGGGTCGCAGGCGGTTGATCGTCGCCTTGACGGTGGTGGTGAACGGGTCCGTCGCCTCGTCCCACACCCGTTCCAGGAGTTCCTCGGCCGACACGACCCGGCCCTGGGCGGCGAGCAGGTACTCCAGGACGGCGAACTCCTTGGGTGTGAGCGGCAGCCGCTCCCCGGCGCGCGACGCGACCCGCTGCGCCGGGTCGAGTCTCAGATCGCCGCGGACCAGGACGGGCGGCAGCGCGGGCTGGGAGCGCCGGGCGAGCGCGCGGATGCGGGCGACCAGCTCGGCGTAGGCGAACGGCTTGGGGAGGTAGTCGTCCGCGCCGAGGCTGAAGCCCTCCACGCGGTGGGCGATCGTGCCGGATGCGGTCAGCATCAGCACACGGGCCTGCAGGGGCTCTTCGGCGAGCCTTCTGCACACCTCGTCGCCGTGCACGCCGGGCAGGTCACGGTCGAGCACGACCACGTCGTAGTCGACGACGGAGGTGCGTTCCAGGGCGTCGGAGCCGTCGTGGACGACGTCGACCGCCATGCCCTCCCGGCGCAGCACCCGTGCCACCGACTGTGCGAGCTCGGCATGGTCCTCGACCACCAGCACCCTCATCGTCCACCCCTCGCCGAGCGCGACACGGGCGGCGGGAAGGGGATCCGAGAACCGATCATGAGGACCACGTTGCCCGAACCCGCGTCACGTACCGGTCACAGGCCAGCAGGCTACCTGTGCGTCTTCCTGTGCATCTTCCTGTGCGTCGGTCACAGATCTTCGGACCGCCGTGTGACCGTCCGCCGCGTAGAAAAGACAACCGTGCTCCTCCACCGCCTATCCCACGTGCAGCCGGTCGCAGGCGTCGTGCGTCGCGTTCCCCTCGTGGCTGCCGGGGCCCGCGAAGGGGCTGAGCTTCGCCGCGAGGTCGGCGCGCCGCTGGACGGCGAGCTTGCGGTACGCGCGGGTCAGGTGCTGTTCGACGGTGCTGACCGTGATGCAGAGCTTGTCGGCGATCTGGCGGTTGGTGTGGCCCCGCACGGCGAGCGTGGCCACGCGCAACTCGGCGTCGCTCAGTTCGTCGGGATGTCGGCGGTTCCCGGACGACCACGGCTGTTCGGCGGGGCGCGTGCCGTCGGCGTCGGCGGTCCGCGCCCGGGGTACGGGCATGCCGCACTCCGCGGCCAGCTGCTGTGCCTTGCGGGCCAGGGCGCGCGCCTGGCCGCTCTTGCCGAGCTCGCGGTGGGTCCGCGCCAACTCGTCGGTGGCGCCGACCAGTTCGAGCCGGTGTCCGCGCTCCCGCAGGATCTCGATGGCCTCGCCGAGCAGCGGCGGCCGGTGCGCGGCGTTCAGCGTGTTCGCGAGGGCCCGCAGGGAGACGGCGCGCGCCCAGCCGCTCCTCCGCCCCACCAGGGTCAGCTGCTCCTCGGCCAGGGCCCGGGCGCGGTCGTTCTCGCCCAGCGAGAGGTGGGCCTCGGCGGCGTCGGTGCGCCAGGGCACGAGCGCGGGCAGGTCGAACTCCCAGCGTGTCATCAGGTCCCCGCAGCTGAGGAAGTCGTCGAGCGCGGCATAGGGGCGCCCGGCGGCGAGGTAGTAGTGGCCGCGGGCCCGGAGGTAGAGCAGCCCGTCGGGCGTCTGGAACGCCGGGTCGGGGACGGGGACGTTCAGATGGGCGGCGGCCTCGTCGAGACGGCCCATGACGGTCCTGGCGTACACCGCGGTGGCGACGGGCGAGGCGACGGCGACGCCCCAGCCGTCCGCGGGGACCAGGGTGAGCGCCGAGCGCGCCGACTCCTCGGCGGCGGCGAGCGCGCCCGTACGCAGCTCGATGCGGGCCTTGGCCGAGACGAGCAGCGCCTGCCACATGGGGGCGCGCCGCTCGGCGGCCTCCTTGAGGAGGGTGTCGCACCAGAAGGCCGCGGTGTCGAGGCGGTCGGCGAGGACCAGGGAGTTGAGCGCGACCAGGAGCGCTGTGAGCGTGTTGTCGTCGAGGCGGGTGCTCTGCAGGATCTGCTCGGCCCGGACGACCGCTTCGCCGTCCGCCCCGTCGAGGAGGGCCTTCATCAGGGTCGCCGCCCGCTGGTGGGGGCCGCGCGCCCGGGAGCGCGCGTGCTTGGGGGCGGCGTGTTCCGGCGTCTCGTCCGGCGTCTCGTGCCGCGTCTCGTGCCGCGGGTCGTCGCCGAGGCAGGCGCGGGCCGAGGCGGGGAGCCCCGGATAGGCGTACGTCATCCAGCGGCGCGGGCAGTCGTGCCGGTGGGACGTGCCGGGCCCGGGGTGCGCGTAGGGCTCGGTGCCGCGCTGCTCGGTGGCCCGGAGCACATCGAGGGCCCGCTCGACCTGGCCGAACCAGAGGAGGTGGGCGACGAGTTCGTCCGCGTCGCCGGGGCCGAGGCGGCCGTCCAGCGCGGCCTCGGTGAGCTCGGGCAGGTGCTGGGTGACGCCGGACGGGTTGACGCGCCAGCCGGCCCGGGTGAGCGCGGCCCTGATCTCCACGGCCTGGCGCGCGTCGGCGCCGGAGTCACGGGCGACCCGCAGACAGGTGAGGGCCAGGTCGACCTCGTCGTCGGCGAGGGCCCGCCCGGCGGCCTCGATGAGGGTGCGCAGCGCCCAGGGCGCCTCGACTCTCCCCGCCGCCATCAGGTGCTGGACGACGACGGTGGCGGCCGCTCCGTGCTCGTGCAGGACCTGGGCGAAGCGGGCCTCCAGGCGGGTGCGGTCCGCGGGTTCCATGCTTCTGAGCACCGCGGCGCGTCCGTCCTCGTGGCGGAACCAGCCGGCGTCGAGCAGGCCCGCGTCGTTCAGCGCGCGCAGACTGCGGTGGAGCGACTCCCGGCTGCCGCCGAGGACCTCCACCAGTTCGGCCAGCGACACGTCGGGACCGGCCACGGCGAGCGCCCAGGCGGTGCGCCGTGTGGCGAGGTCGCTGCGGTACAGGGCGGTGGCGACGGCCTGTACGAAGGCCTCACCGGACACGAGATCGCCGCCCGGCCCGGCGCCCGAGGAGCGGTGGTCCTCGATCAGCGCCCGGGTCAGCAGCGGGCTGCCGCCACCCATCTGGTGCAGCTGCGTGACGAACTTGCGCGTCCGCCACCCGGGTCCGCCGCACCTTGAGATCATTTCGGCCACTCCTTGCCGCTGGAGGGGCCCGAGCCTGATATTGCGGCATCCCGAGAGGCGCAGCAAATCAACGCGCAATCCCGTATTCCCGGCCAGGAAACCGCTGTTCTCTCCCAGGACGACCAGAACGCGACCGACGTCGATGCGACGCGCCAGATACAGCAGGCATTCCAAGGACTGACTGTCGGCGTGATGCACATCGTCTATGCCGAGCACCACTGTGGTCTCCCTGGCCTTTTCGAGGACAATCCCACAGAGCTCGGGAATCTCGTTCATCGCCGCGGACGGTGCGCACGCGGTGCGGTGCGGCTGCGCCGCGCCCGCGACAAGGCCGAGGAGCCGGGCCGCGCGCCGGGCGTCCGCGCCCACGAGTCCGGCACCGAGCAGCAGCTGCCCCATGACACCAAGAGGCAGGTCGCTCTCTGCCTGTGAAGCCGTGGCCTGGAGATACAGGGCTCCGGCGGCTGTCGCGCGCTCACCGAAGGCGCGCAGGAGCGCGGTCTTGCCGCTGGCCACCGGGCCGCTTACCAGAAGGACTCCGCCATGCCCGCCCGCGCACGAGCCGAGCATGCTTTCCATGATCGAGAATGCTTCACCACGTTCCACCAAGTTCATGAGCCGACTTCTCCCCCGCACCTGACGGCTGATCCTTGACCGGCCGGACGACCAGCTGGATCAATTCCCCTGACTTGACCTGCCACCCGTGCGAAGACTCTGCCATATATGAAAATCAACCACCAGCGCTATTTGACTCAATGCCTTCCTATTACCGTCGTGAATGCGCCACGTATCAGACAAGTGGAAGCTGACACTCCACATCCGGGGAAAACCATTGCTCAATTGCCTGAGGAGTGAATCAACGGCTTTCCAGAACGCAGTTTCGAAGCAGATTGAATGAACGGATGTGACGCCTGGGGCACCAGCGACGTGAGGGCCGGGGAACGATTGGCCCGATCAGCGTGGCTCCGCCGAGCGGCGTGTGACTGATTCGCAGGCGTCGGCCGACCGCCGGGACGGGCGCGTCGCCGGGCCGGATCAGCTGTCGAAGGTGCCCGGATCGCTGTCGGAGAAGGGATTCTCGGACAGATACGGATCGTCGGGCTCCGTCGGCTCAGTCGGCTCCTCCTGCGTCGAGGGCGTGGGGCAGCCGGGCGGGAGCGGCGACGACGGCTCATCGGGAGTGCCCGTCCCCTCCGAGGGGCTCGGGCAGTCGGCCGAGGCCGTGCCGGGGTCGTTGGGGACGACGTCCTCGCGGGAGGGGTCCTGGCTCTCGTCGGAGTCCTGGCTCTCGCCGGGGTCCTGGCTGCGGTCCTGGTCCTGGTCCCGATCCCGATCCCGATCCTGGTCCTGGTCCTGGTCGGATTCCGTGGGTCCCGGGGTGTCGCTCTCGTCAGTGGACTCGTCGGGGTCGCTGGGCGTCGGGGGCGGAGGCGGGGTCGGCGGCACCGGCGGCTTGGTGACGCGGTCCTGGTCGCCGTCCTTGTCACCGATCTTCCGCTCGATCCAGGTGTTGTTGACGATGTTCACGATGGTGATGTTCGTGATCGGTCGCGGCGCCGGCGTCACCACGACCACGCGCGTCGGCTGGTAGCCGCTCCAGGGGCGCCCGTTGTGGCGGGGCGAGCCCTTGAGGGCGACGGGTGGCTTCAGCGGGTTGCCGCACGCGCAGCGCACCCGCGGCAGCCCCCGCTCGTCGACGAGGACGGCCGTGCCCGCCTGGAGGACGGACTGGAAGCTCGTCGCGGAGTCGCCGCGGAATCCGTGGTTGGTCACGCGGGTGTCGGCCCGCAGCACGACGGGCGTCAGGCCGTGCAGGAAGCTGCCGATCTCCGCCTGGTCGATGCCGGACAGCCGCGCGAAGGCACGGGCCTTGGCCTGGTCGCCGGTCAGGTAGCGCACCTGCTGGTCGACGTCACAGCTGCCGACGGAGTGTGTGCCGCCGTACAGGCCCGGCGTACCGCCCGAGACGGAGCGGGTCCCCTGCGGGGTCGCGGACCCGGTGGGCGAGGGTTGCGGCGAACGGGTGACGGGCGGCGGGCTCGCGGCGCTCTTCGCGGTGGAGTCGGTGAACGGGTCGGGGCCCTGCGCGGCGACGGGCTGCATGAACAGTTCGCGGCCACCGTCGGCGGAGTTCTTCCCGCCGTCGCCGGAGCAGCCCGCGACCGCGAGGGCCGCGGATATCGCGAAGGTCATCGCGTGGGTCCTGGTGGGTGCGCGCACGGGTTCTCCCGCCGTTGCCGGGCCATGTGCCCCGCTCTGTGCCAAGGGGGTCCCGTCATTGTCTGCGGGGGCTCCGGGCGCCTCGCAAGCCGAAGCGGCTCACCCAGCGTGACAATGGACGCATGGAGTGGTTCACGGCGGACGGGTACGGACTGAGCCGGCTGATCTTCCAGCGAGCCCTGGCCGCGCTCTATCTGGTGGCGTTCCTGGGCGCGGCCCTGCAGTTCCGGGCGCTCATCGGGGAGCGCGGGATGCTGCCGGTGGCGAGGTACGTGGAGCGGGTGCCGTTCCGGCGGGCGCCGAGCCTGTTCCAGCTCCACTACTCGGACCGGTTCTTCGCGCTCTGCGCGTGGGCGGGGTGCGCGGTCGCGGTGGCGCTGCTCGCGGGCGCCGACAGCCTGCTTCCGCTGTGGGGCGCGATGCTGCTGTGGCTGGTCCCGTGGGCGCTCTATCTCTCCATCGTGAACGTGGGGCAGACGTGGTACGGCTTCGGCTGGGAGTCGCTGCTCCTGGAGGTGGGCTTCCTCGCCGTCTTCCTCGGCAACGACCACGTCGCGCCGCCCGTCCTCGTGCTCCTCCTGCTGCGCTGGGTGCTGTTCCGCGTGGAGTTCGGCGCCGGGCTGATCAAGATGCGCGGCGACGCGTGCTGGCGCAAGCTCACCTGCCTGGACTTCCACCACGAGACGCAGCCGATGCCGGGGCCGCTGAGCTGGTTCTTCCACCACCTGCCCCGGCCCGTGCACCGGGTGGAGGTCGCGGCCAACCACGTCACTCAACTGGCCGTGCCGTTCCTGCTGTTCACGCCGCAGCCGGTGGCGACCGGAGCGGCCTGCCTGATGATCGTCACGCAGCTGTGGCTCGTCCTGTCCGGCAACTTCGCCTGGCTGAACTGGATCACCATCGTGGTCGCGGTGTCCGCCGTGGACTTCTCCGGCCTGCGCGCCCCGTCGCCGTACCCGCGGACCCCGCTCTGGTACGAGGTGGTGGTCATCGGCGTCACCGCGCTGCTGCTCGCACTGAGTTACCGCCCGGTCCGCAACCTCCTGTCCCGGCGGCAGGTCATGAACACCTCCTTCGACCCGCTGCACCTCGTCAACTCCTACGGCGCGTTCGGCAGCGTCAGCCGCGTCCGTCAGGAGGTCGTCGTGGAGGGCACGACGGCTCCGGTGCCGCGCGAGGACTCCGAGTGGCTCGCCTACGAGTTCAAGGGCAAGCCCGGTGACGTGCGCCGCTGGCCGCGCCAGTTCGCCCCGTACCATCTGCGGCTGGACTGGATGATGTGGTTCGCGGGGCTCTCCCCCGCCTACGCCCGCTCGTGGTTCGGCCCGCTGGTGGAGCGGCTGCTTGACGGCGACCGCGACACGCTGCGGCTGCTGCGTCGCTCCCCGTTCCCGCCCGATGCCCCGCCCACGTACATCCGTGCCCGGCTGTACCGCTACCGGTTCACGACCTGGCGCGAGCTGCGCGAGACGGGCGCCTGCTGGGAGCGCACGTTCGTCCGTGAGTTCCTGGCGCCGACGCGGCTCGCCACGCCCGCTCAGAAGCGGTAGACGCGGCGCGCCGTCCCGCCGAAGACCTCGCCGCACTCACGGGTGTCGAGCGAGGACGTCAACAGCCCGGCGGCGTCGAGGACTTCGACGTACGAAGCCGCGAGGGTACTGACGGGCCAGTCGGAGCCGAACATCAGCCGCCCGGGTCCGAAGGCGTGCAGGACGGTGTCCGCGTAGGGCCGCAGGTCGTCCACCGTCCACGTCCGGTGGTCGGCCTCGGTGACCATGCCGGAGAGTTTGCACACGGTGTTGGGGCGCGCGGCGAGCGCGCGGACCGCCGAGGCCCAGGGTTCGAGGGCTCCTGAGGCGATGGGCGGCTTGCCCAAGTGGTCGAGGACGAGGGTGAGTCCGGGGAGGTCCGCCGCCGCCTTGGCGCAGGCGGGGAGCTGATGGGGCTGTACGAGGAGGTCGTACGCGAGCCCCGCGTCGGCGAGGGCGGCCAGTCCCCTGCGGACGTCCGCGCGCAGCAGCCACTCGGGATCCGGCTCGCTCTGCACCTGATGACGGATGCCCACCAGCCGCTCCCCTCCCGGGAGTTCGCGGAGGGAGGCGAGGGCGTCGGCCACGTCGGGGCGGGTCAGGTCCGTCCAGCCGACGACGCCGGCGACGAGGTCGCTGTCCGCCGCGAGGGCGAGGAGCTCCGGGGTCTCCTGCGGGACGGTCACCGTCTGGACGAGGACCGTGGCGCCGATCCCCGCCGCGCGGGCCTCGGGTGCGAGGTCGGCCAGGGAGAAGTTCCTGCGGAGCGGCGCGAGGGCGTCACCGGTGATCCACTCCTGGTCGCGGACGGAGAGGTCCCACACGTGGTGGTGGGCGTCGACCACGGGCCCCACCGGGCGGGGCCCGCCGCTCACGGGAGCTCCCATACGACGGGCAGCCCGGCCTCCGCGCCCTCGGCGGAGTAGTCGTGCGGCCGTAGTCCTCGCACTCCAGAAGATGAAAGAGGTACCTCGCGGTGGGCGGCGTCGTACGCCTCGACGCGGTCCGCGCGGACCTCGGTGTGCAGGGCGATTCTCATGGACGGCCCCTTTCTCCTACGTCGGACGGTACGGGCACCTCGGGCGGCAGCAGCCCCTCCGCGCGGGCCTCCCGCCAGAAGTCTTCCGGCACGTCGGCCGCGAACTGCTCGGCGGCGTCCGTGACCTGTTCCGGAGCGTGGATGCCGACCAGGACGCTGGCGACGGCCGGGTGCCCGAAGGGGAAGGCGAGCGCGGCGGCCCGCAGGGTGGTGCCGTGCCGTTCGGCGAGGGCCCGCAGGGCGCGGGCGCGCCCCAGGAGTCCGGGCGGCGCCTCGGTGTAGTCGAACCGCGCGCCCGGCTTCGGATCGGCGAGCAGCCCGGAGTTGAAGACGCCGCCGATGACGATCGACGCGCCCCGCTCGCTCGCCGCGGGCAGCAGTCCGGTGAGGGCCTCGTGGTCGAGGAGGGTGTAGCGGCCCGCGCACAGCACCGCGTCGACGTCCGTGTCGCGGACGAAGCGGGTGAGCATCCCGGCCTGGTTCATGCCCGCGCCGATCGCGCCGACGACCCCTTCGGAGCGCAGCTTCTCCAGGGCCGGGTATCCCTCGCGGAAGGCCTCTTCGCCGTGGTCGTCGGGGTCGTGGAGGAAGACGACGTCGACGCGGTCGGTGCCGAGGCGGGTCAGGCTGGACTCGATGGAGCGGCGCACGCCGTCCGCGCTGAAGTCCCAGACGCGGCGGTGTGTCGCGGGCACCGCGAAGCCGCCGTCGGCGAGGTCGTCGCCGCGCACCTCGTCGACCGGTTCGAGGAGCCGCCCGACCTTCGTGGAGATCACGTACGAGGAGCGGTCGCGGCCGCGCAGCGCCTCGCCCAGCCTGCGTTCGGAGAGGCCGAGGCCGTAGTGCGGGGCGGTGTCGAAGTAGCGGATGCCCGCGTTCCAGGCGTGGTCGAGTGCGGCGGCCGCCTGGCCGTCGGTGACCGGCGAGTAGAGGTTGCCGATGCCGGCGGCGCCGAAGGACAGCTCGGTCACCTCGACGCCGCCGGTGCCCAGTGGGCGCCGCGCCAGGGCGTTCATCCGTTCACCGGCCGCAGGCGCAGGCCCTGCATGCCGCCGTCGACGGCGAGCGCGGTGCCGGTGGTGGCGCCGGACAGGGGGCTCGCCAGGTAGGCGATGGCGCCCGCGACCTCGTCGGCCGTGACGAGGCGGCCGGTGGGCTGGCGGGCCCGGAGCGCGGCCCGCTCGGCCGCCGGGTCGGGCGCGGCGTCCAGGAGGCGGCCGACCCACGGGGTGTCGACGGTGCCGGGGTTGACGCAGTTGACGCGAATGCCTTCGCGTATGTGGTCGGCGGCCATCGCGAGGGTCAGGGAGAGCACGGCGCCCTTCGACGCCGAGTACAGGGCGCGCTGGGGCAGGCCGGCGGTCGCGGCGATGGAGCAGGTGTTGACGACGGCGGCCCGCGAGGAGGAGCGCAGGTGGGGCAGGGCGGCGCGGGTGGTGCGGACGATCCCGAGGACGTTGACGTCCAGGACGGTGTGCCACTGGGCGTCGTCGTTGTCCTCGACGGTGCCCTGGGCGCCGATGCCCGCGTTGTTGACGAGGATGTCCAGGCCGCCGAGGTCGGTGGCGGCCGAGGCGACCGCCTGCCGCACGGAGGCGTCGTCGGCGACATCGGCGGCGTACGCGCGCAGCGGCTTGTCCACACCGCTCGGGTCGAGGTCGAGGACGGCGACCTCGGCGCCGCGCGCGGCCAGCAGGTCGGCGGTGGCGCGGCCGATGCCGGACGCGCCGCCGGTGACCAGCGCCTTGAGCCCCTCGAAGTCGGTCATGCGGCTGCTCCCTTGTCCGATGCGAGGTCGGCGGCCCAGAACGTGCCGCCCGGATAGGTGAACTCGGCGACCGACTCCGTCCGCATCGTCGCCGAGAAGCCCGGCGCGGTCGGGGCCGTGTAGTGGCCCCCGCGCATCACGACCGGGTCGATGAAGTGCTCGTGGAGGTGGTCGACGTACTCGATGACGCGGTTCTCCGTGGTGCCCGACAGCGCCACGTAGTCGAACATCGACAGGTGCTGGACCAGCTCGCACAGGCCCACGCCGCCCGCGTGCGGGCAGACGGGGACGCCGAACTTGGCGGCGAGGAGGAGGATCGCGAGGTTCTCGTTGACGCCGCCGACGCGCGCCGCGTCGATCTGGAGGATGTCGATGGCGCCCGCCTGGAGGAGCTGCTTGAAGACGATGCGGTTCTGGACGTGTTCGCCGGTGGCGACCTTGACCGGGGCGACGGCCTCGCGGATCACGGCGTGGCCGAGGACGTCGTCGGGGCTGGTGGGCTCCTCCACCCAGTAAGGGTCGAACGCGGTGAGGGCGCGTGTCCACTCCACCGCCTCGTCGACGTTCCAGCGCTGGTTGGCGTCGATCGCCATGCGGATGCCGGGGCCGATCGCCTCGCGGGCGGTGCGGCAGCGGCGGATGTCGTCGGCGAGGTCCGCGCCGACCTTCAGTTTGATCTGCGTGAAGCCTTCGGCGACGGCCTGGCGGGCCAGGCGGGTGAGCTTCTCGTCGCTGTAGCCGAGCCAGCCGGGCGAGGTGGTGTAGCCGGGGAAGCCGCGCTCCCGTAGGGCTGCCTCACGCTCGGAAGCGCCCTTACGCCCGGCCCGCAGCAGCTTAAGGGCCTCCTCGGGGCCGAGGGTGTCCGTGATGTAGCGGAAGTCGACCTGGGAGACGAGCCACTCGGGCGTGGCGTCGGCGAGGAGCTGCCACAGCGGCTTGCGCGCCCGCTTGGCGGCGAGGTCCCAGACGGCGTTGACGACCGCGCCGATTGCCATGTGCATCACGCCCTTCTCTGGTCCGAGCCACCGCAGCTGGCTGTCGCCGATCAGAACGCGGTTGACGGTGCCGGGGTCGGCGCAGAGCTCGTCGACCTCACGGCCGATCACGTGGTGGCGCAGCGACTGGACCGCCGCGACCTGCACCTCGTTGCCGCGGCCGATGGTGAAGGTGAAGCCGTGTCCCTCCAGGCCGTCGCCCGCGTCGGTGCGCAGCACCACGTAGGCGGCGGAGTAGTCGGGATCCGGGTTCATCGCGTCGGACCCGTCCAGCTCCCGTGAGGTCGGGAACCGTATGTCGTAGGTGTCGACCGCGGTGACGCGGGCGGGAGTCGGTGACACAGGAGGCCTTTCCGGAAAGGTGCGGGAAGCCGCGGACCGGTACGGGGTCGGTGGACCGGTACGGGGTCAGTCCTGGGCGCGGCCGGTCGTGACGCGCGCGATCATCAGGGCGACCAGGATGATTCCGCCGTAGATGGCCTGGATCCAGAAGGACGGCACCTGGGCGAGGGTGAGCAGGTTCTGTACGACGCCGAGCAGCAGTACGCCGGTGAGGGCGCCGAACATGGTGCCCTTGCCGCCGTCGAGGCTGATGCCTCCGATGACGGCGGCGGCGAAGACCGTGAAGATCATGTTCTGGCCCTGGTTGGCGTTGATGGCGCCGACGTAGCCGGTCTGCATGAGCCCGCCGACCGCGGCGAGGGCTCCGGCGACGACGAACACGCCGAGCATGACGCGTTCGACGCGGATGCCCGCGGCGCGCGCCGCGTCCGGGTTGCCGCCGATCGCGTAGAGGGCCCGTCCCACCCGGTGGTACTTGAGGACGAGGCCCGCGATGCCGAAGGCGGCCGCCGCGAGCCACACCGACAGGGGGACGGTGAGGAAGGTGGTGGTGGCGAGCGTGTGGAAGGCGTCGGGCATGCCGAAGAGGGTCTTGCCCTTGGTGGCGCCGACGAGCAGCCCGCGCAGCACGATCAGCATGGCGAGCGTCACGATGAACGCGTTGAGCTTCAGCTTCACCACGAGTACGCCGTTGAAGGCGCCGATGGCCGCGCCGACGAGGAGGATCGCGAGGAGCCCGACGGCGGCGGGCAGGTCCGTCCCGAAACCGGCCTGCGCGGCGGGCAGGACGAGAAGCGCGCCGAGGGCGGGCGCGATGCCGACGACCGACTCCAGGGACAGGTCGAACTTGCCGGTGATCAACACGAGCGACTCGGCGAGTACGACCATCGCGAGGGCGGCGGACGCGCCGAGGATGGAGATGAGGTTCCGCTCGGTGAGGAAGGAGTCGTTGAGCAGTGCGCCCAGCAGCATGAGCAGCAACAGAGCGGGAACGAGGGCCAGTTCTCTGGCGCGGCGCAGGAGTACGGATTTGGCCGAGGCCGCGTCCCGGCCCGGCCGTACGGGGGTGGCCGCCGTCGCGGCCGGGGCCTTGAGGCCAGCCATGGCGCTCTCCTCGTGGGTCGTCTGCGGGTGCGTTGTGGCTGGTCGCGCAGTTCCCCGCGCCCCTGACGGGGCCCGGCTGGTCCACGCCCTCGATCGATGCGATCAGGGCGTGGTCGGGCCAGCCCGCCGCGTGTTCCGCGACGATCCGGCCGTGGAAGAGGACCAGGACGCGGTCGCAGCGGCGCAGGTCGTCCAGTTCGTCAGAGACCACGAGCACCGCCGTGCCGTCCTCGCGGGCGTTGTCCACGCGGGCGAGCAGGGACTCCTTGGACTTCACGTCGACGCCGGCGGTGGGGTTGATGAGGACGAGCAGGCGCGGGTTCGAGGCGAGGGCACGGGCCATGACGACCTTCTGGGCGTTGCCGCCGGAGAGGTCGGACACCGGCTGGTCGGGGCCCTCGGCATGGATGTCGAGGCGCTGGATGAGGTCGTCGGCGAAGCGGCGCTTGCGCTCGGCGGCGACGAATCCGTACCGCCCGAGCCGGTCGAGGACGCTCATCGTGGCGTTGTCCCCGATGGACATGCCGAAGACGAGGCCCTGGCCGTGCCGGTCGCGCGGGACGCAGCCGACCCCGGCGCGCAGGGCCGCGCTCACTTCGCCGAACGGCAGTGGCGTGCCGTCAAGTCGGGCGGTGCCCGCCGTCGGCGTGTGCAGTCCGGCGAAGCTCTCCGCGAGGCTGATCTTGCCGCTGCCGCTGGATCCGGCGAGGCCGACGACCTCGCCCGCACGGACGGTCAGGTCGATGTCGGCGTACGCGTCGCCGGTGAGGCCGCGGGCGTCGAGCACGACGGGGGTGTCGGCGGGGACCTCGGTGCGCGCGACGGCCTCCTCGGCCTCCGCCTGCTCGGTGATGACCTCGCCCGCCATGGCCTCCACCAGCGCCGCGCGCGGCAGTTCGGCGACGGGGGCGCTGGTGATCCAGCGGGCGTCGCGCAGCACGGTGACGGTCTGGCACACCTCGTACACCTCCTGGAGGTGGTGCGAGATGAACAGGAAGGTGACGCCGGACTCCTGGAGGGCGCGCATGCGGGTGAAGAGGCGTTCGATCTCGCGGTTGTCGAGCTGCGCGGTCGGCTCGTCGAGGACGATGAAGCGCGCTCCGAAGCTCAACGCCCGGGCTATCTCGACCATTTGGCGGTCCTCGACCTTGAGGTCGGCCGTGCGCGCTTCGGGGTCGACGCGTACGTCCCAGGTGTCGAGGAGTCCGGCGGCCTCGGCGCGCAGTCTGCGCCAGCTGATGAAGCCGCCGCGGCCCGAGGGCTGCCGGTTGATGAAGAGGTTCTCGGCGACGCTCAGTTCGGGCACGACCGTGGGCTTCTGGTAGACGCAGGCCACCTTGCGGCGCCAGGCGTCGCGGTCGGTGAGCGCGGGCGCGGGCTCGCCGTCGAAGAGGACGGTGCCCGCGTCCGGCGCCTGGAGCCCGGTGAGGATGGTGACGAGGGTGGACTTGCCCGCGCCGTTGCGGCCGACGAGGGCGTGGGACTCACCGGGCAGGACGGTCAGGCGGCCGTCCCGCAGCGCGACGGCGGGTCCGTACCGCTTCACTATGCCGGAGGCCTCGACGAGCGCGGTCGCGGCCCGGCCGTCCGCGGGGGGCTCGGTCATCGGCGTACTCATTGGACCGTGTTGCCCCACAGCTCGGAGTCGTCGACGTTCTCCTTGGTGACCAGGGGCGCGGGCAGCTGGTCCTCCAGGATGCCGCTGGGCAGCCTCACGATCTCGGAACCGTGGCCGGTCGGGCCGGGCTTGAACTTCTTGCCGTTCATCGCGGCCTTGATGTAGTACATGCCGTACTTGGCGTAGGCGTCGGCGGGCTGCGAGACGGTCGCGTCGATCTGGCCCTTGCGGATGGCGTCGAACTCCTGCGGGATGCCGTCGTTGGAGATGACGGTGATGTGCCCCTTCTCCCCCGCCTTCTTCAGCATCCCCTTCGACTTGAGGGTCTGGAGGGTCGGCGCGAGGTAGACGCCGCCCGCCTGCAGATAGATGCCCTTGATGTCCGGGTTGGAGTTGAGCAGCGTGTCCAGCTTGGAGGCGGCCGTGTCGGACTCCCACTTGGCCGGGATCTCCAGGACCTCCAGCTCGGGGTACTTCTCCTGCACGCAGTGGCGGAACGCCTCGGAGCGCTCGCGGCCGTTGACGGACGCCAGGTCACCCATGATCTGCACGACCTTGCCGGTCCTGACCTGCTTGCCGAGGTAGCCGCAGGCCTTCTTCCCGTACGCGACGTTGTCGGCCCGCACCACCATCGCGACCTTGCCCTTCTCGGGTGCGACGTCGACGGCGACCACGGGCACGCCCTTGCGCTCGGCCTGGTCGAGTCCGGCGGAGACGGCGGCGCTGTCGAGCGGCGCCACGACGAGCCCCTTCACTCCCTGGTTCAGCTGGTTGTTGATGTCGGTGATCTGCTGCGAGGGGTCACTGTTGGAGTTGACGGTCTTCATCACGTCCACGTCCTGCGACTTCGCCATCTTCGGCACGTAGTCGTTGTACGACTGCCAGAACGGCGAGGTCAGCAGGGGCAGGATCACCCCGACCTCGCCCTCGCCGCCGCCTTCGCCGCCGGGC
Source organism: Streptomyces sp. NPDC003379 (assembly GCF_053589195.1). Classification (NCBI taxonomy): domain Bacteria; kingdom Bacillati; phylum Actinomycetota; class Actinomycetes; order Kitasatosporales; family Streptomycetaceae; genus Streptomyces; species Streptomyces sp. NPDC003379. The sequence continues at coordinate 63,153 of NZ_JBSFRK010000024.1, forward strand.
GACGCGGTGTCCTTCGTACTGCCGCACGCCGTGAGCACGAGGGACGCGCAGGCGGCCGCGGCCGCGGCGCGCACCACCCGTGAACTGCCCCGCCTGCTCGGCTTGTCGCGCACTGTCATGCCGGCCATCTGACGGCTCCTCATCGAGCGGGATCGGTCGGGATCGGTCGGGATCGAAAGGATTCCAGCATCTGATGACGCGAATATTTATCAGACCACTTGGCGCCCACAACACCCCTCAACGCCAATCTTTCCCACTTTCAGGCCGTAGTGGTCGGACCACATCTCTGGCTAGACTGCGCCGCACCCGGCCAGTGGAGGAGCGTCACGTGGACCAGTCGGACCAGTCCGCCCCGCAGAAGGGCACCGTGACGCAGCGGGCCATCGAGCAGATCAAGGCGCTGATCGGCGAGGGTCGCCTGGAGCCGGGGCAACGGTTGCCCACGGAAAGGGACTTGGCGACGCGGCTGGGCATCTCCCGCAGCTCCATGCGGGAGGCGATCCGGGCGCTCACGGTGATGGGCGTACTGGAGGCCCGGCACGGTTCGGGCATCTACGTCACGCAGTTGGAGGCCGGTGATCTGCTGGAGACCTTCGGAGTGGTGGCCGACCTGTCGCGCGGGCCGCGCCTCGTGGAGCTGCTCGAAGTACGGCGGGTCCTGGAGTCGACGGCGACGGCACTGGCCGCCGCCCGTATCTCACGCGACCACCTCGCCGACGTGGAGAGGCACTTGGAGGCGATGAACGCCACGGACGATCCCGAGGAGATTCTCTCCCACGATCTGGCGTTCCACCGCGCGATCGCCCTCGCGGCGGGCAACGACACGATGGCCGCGATCCTGGAGGGCCTGTCCTCACGGACGTTCCGCGCCCGGGTGTGGCGCGGCTACCAGGAGGAGGGTGCCTTTGAACGCACCCGCCGCGAGCACGCCCGCATCCACCGCGCCCTGGTCGCCCGCGACCCGGAGGCGGCCCGCGCCGCGGCGGCGGCGCACGTGGGCGAGGTGGAGGAGTGGCTGCGGACGCAGTTGGACGGTTAGGCGGTTGAAGCGGGCGGAGGCGTAGGCGCCCGTCAGGGGCGCGGGGAGCTGCGAGCAACCACAGCGCGCCCGCACCGGGGAAGCCCACCGGGGAAGGAAGCCCGGGAGGGGCCAGCACACGCGGGGCGGCGGTCCTCGCCGCCCCGCGTGGGGGTCACCCCCGCGTCAGCCGCAGCGTCATCAGCTCGAACGGGCGCAGCCTCACCGGGACCGCGTCGCCCGTCAGCCGCGGGGCGGCGGTGTCCGCGAGCGGGCGTTCCAGGAGGTCGGTCACCGTGACCGACGCCGCATCGAAGCCCGTCGTCAGGGTCGCCCTCGCGCGGCCGCCGCGCGACTCGTGGAAGCGGACGACCACGTCTCCGCTGCCGTCGTCGGCGAGCTTGACCGCCGTGACGACCACCGCGTCGTTGTCGACCGTGACCAGCGGCGCCACCTCGGAGCCGCCGGCGAGACGCCGCTCGGGCAGGTTGACGCGGTACCCCTCGCGCACCGCGTCGCCGATCGTCGCGCCCGGCACCAGCGCGTGCCGGAAGCGGTGCACGCCCTGGTCGGTCTCGGGGTCGGGGAAGCGCGGGGCGCGCAGCAGCGAGACGCGCACGGTCGTGGTCGTGCCCGCGTCCTCGCCGCGGACCGCGCGGGTCACGTCGTGGCCGTACGTCGAGTCGTTGACCAGGGCGACGCCCCAGCCCGGCTCCTCCATGTGCACGAAGCGGTGGTTGCACGCCTCGAACTTGGCGGCCTCCCAGCTCGTGTTGGTGTGCGTGGCACGGTAGAAGTGGCCGAACTGGGTCTCCGACGCGTACCGCTCCGCGTGGATGTCCAGCGGGAAGGCGAGCTTGAGGAACTTCTCCGTCTCGTGCCAGTCGACCTCGGTGTCGATGTCGAGCCGCTGCGCGCCGGGTGCCAGCGACAGGACCTGCGTGAGGCGCGAGGCGCCGAAGGTCCGCACGATCCGCACCGACGCGCCTTCGCCCGCCGCCACCTCGTCGGCCTCCGTGAGGTCGGTGACGGTGTTGCGGTAGAACTCATCGACGTCCCACGCGTCCCACATGTTCGGGAAGTCGGCGTGGATCTGCGGCAGGTTCGCCGCCTGGCCGGGCGCGACGGCCTCCCGGTCGGCCATCAGGTCGTACGCGGAGACGACCAGGCCCCGCGCGTCGATCTCGACCCGCAGCAGGCCGTTGTCGAGGACGAAGCCTCCCTCGGCACGCGAGGCGATCGCCGACCGCCCGTCGATCGCGGTGGGCCGGGCGCCGCCCGCGGGCACGCCGTCACGGGTGTGCGGCGTGGAGTTGAAGACCAGCTCGCCGCCGCCCTCACCGGCGAGGGCGCGCTGCGCCTCGTCGATGATGCCGTTCAGCTCCTGCGCGAGCGCCGCGTAGGTCGCGCGGGCCTCGCGGTGCACCCAGGCGATGGACGAGCCGGGCAGGATGTCGTGGAACTGGTGGAGCAGCACCGTCTTCCAGACGCGGTCCAACTGCTCGTAGGGGTACGCGTAGTCGGCGCACCGGACGGCGGCCGTCGCCGCCCACAGCTCGGCCTCGCGCAGCAGGTGCTCGCTGCGGCGGTTGCCCTGCTTGGTGCCGGCCTGGCTGGTGAGGGTCGCGCGGTGCAGTTCGAGATAGAGCTCGCCGACCCAGACCGGGGCGTTCGGATACTCGGCCTCGGCCTTCTCGAAGAACTGCTCCGGCGTCTCCCACTGAACGGTCGCCGAGCCCTCGAGGTTCCGCATCCGCGCGGCCTTCGCGATCATCTCGCGGGTGGTGCCGCCGCCTCCGTCACCCCAGCCGGTGGGCGCAAGGGAGTGCCGGGCGACGCCCTTGTCCTTGAAGTTCCTCGCCGCGTGGGCGATCTCACTGCCCTTCATCGAGCAGTTGTAGGTGTCGACGGGCGGGAAGTGCGTGAAGATCCGGGTCCCGTCGATGCCCTCCCAGTTGAAGGTGTGGTGCGGGAAGCGGTTCGTCTGCGACCAGGAGATCTTCTGCGTGAGCAGCCACTTGGAGCCCGCCGCCTTGATGATCTGCGGAAGGCCCGCGGCGAAGCCGAAGGTGTCGGGCAGCCACGCCTCGTCGTTCTCGACGCCGAACTCGTCGAGGAAGAACCGCTTGCCGTGCACGAACTGGCGGGCCATCGCCTCCGAGCCCGGCATGTTCGTGTCCGACTCGACCCACATGCCACCCGCGGGCACGAACCGCCCGTCGGCGACCGCCTTCTTGACCTTCGCCCACACCTCGGGCCGGTGCTCCTTGATCCAGGCCCACTGCTGCGCCTGGGACATGGCGAAGACGAAGTCCGGCTCGTCCTCGATGAGCGCGGTCATGTTCGACGTCGTACGCGCCACCTTGCGCACCGTCTCACGCAGCGGCCACAGCCAGGCGGAGTCGATGTGGGCGTGGCCGACGGCGCTGATGCGGTGCGCCGAGGGTTCGGCGGGGGCGGTGAGCACGCCTTCCAGCAGGGCGCGGGCCGTGGCGGCCGAGCCGTTCACGTCCTGGAGGTCGACGGCGTCGAGCGCGCGGCCGACCGCGCGCACGATGTCGTAGCGCCGCCCGGAGTCCGCGGGCAGCTCCTGCATCAGCTCGCCGAGGACTTCGAGGTCGATGACGAGCTGCCACACCGTCTCGTCGAAGACCGCGAGGTCCATGCGCTCCAGCTTGTACTGGGGCTCGCTGCCGGCCGTCTCCTTGTCGCCCAACCGGGTGGGCAGGAAGGGGTGGTAGTCGAGGATGACCGGGTTGGACGCGGCCTCGATGTGCAGCAGCACCTCTTCGCCACCCTCGGCGGGCGCGGCGACGCGCACCCACTGGTTGCGGGGGTTCAGGCCCTTCACCGGGATGCCGTCGGGGCGGTAGACGAGCCCCTCGCACTGGAAGCCCGGCATGTTCTCGTCGAAGCCGAGGTCGAGGATCGCCTCGACGGTCTTCCCCGCCCACTCCTTCGGCACCGTCCCGGTCACCCGGAACCAGCTGGTCCCCCAGGGGGCGCCCCACCGCTCCCCGACAGCGGTCGGCGACGGCTCGGCACCGAGCCCTTCGGCCACCGGAACGGGCTCGCCCGGCGCGTTCCACACGGCGACGTCGAGCGGCACGGAGGCGGGGTGGACGGCGGGCCTGATGCGCTCGTCCAGAACGCGCTTGAGGCGGGCTTCGACCAGGGTGCGGTCGTCATGCATGGGGATTCTCCCGAGGCTGAAGGGGTTGAGCCCGTCCGGCGATTGAGGACGAGCGCGGAGCGCGATCTACGGTGGTCGTACGGGCCTAGGGGGCGTCTCTCCGATCTTCGAGGGCCCGCGACGATCGATGAGACACCCCCTAGCGGACCTCCTCCGGTTTCAGTACCTCCGTAATGCCCCTCCCAGCGAGATACCCCGCATCCGACACACGCCCCGCAAGGACCACCGAGGGCCGCACCCCATCCGCCGCGAGGCGAGCGAACGCCTCGAAGACCACTCCCCCCGGGCCACACTCGGAGCGCCGCTCCATGGCGTCGTCCACGACCACCGCCGTGGTCCGGGCCGCCGGCGCGTACGTACGGCTACGCCACTCCTCGGCGATCCGCGCGATGGCCGCGCCCGCGGGCTTGACCTGCCCGTCGTTGGTCAACAGGCCGAGGCTGTACTCCAGTTCGGGGAAGTCCGCGAGGCCCCGCGACACGTCGTGGGAGCACCACCACGTCACGCCCCACACGTCCTGGCAGTCGAGCGCCGCCTCGATGGTCGCCTCGGTGAACGCGGCCGCGTGCTCCGCGGGGATCAGCGGTGCGGGCGCACCGACCTCCTGGAGCCAGACGGGGCGGCGCGGATCGAGCGCCCACGCCTTGGACAGCTCGATCATGTACGCGGCATGGGTGCGGGTGGCCGTGCCGGTGCGCCCGTGGCGCTGGGCGGTGCCGTTGAAGACCCAGGAGTGCACGGCGGTCGCGCCGCCGAGCCGGGCGGCCTGCGCCGGGGTGAAGGGCTGGTCGTCCTGGTACCAGGCGGCGTCGTACTCGGCGTGCAGGTGCAGCCTGCCGGGGGCGCCCTCCTCGCAGGCGGCGAGGACGGTGCGCAGCCAGGTGTCGGCCTGCTCCGGGGTGATGCGGTCGGGGTCTGGGTGCGGTCCGGCCGAGAACTGGTTGATCTCGTTGCCGATGGTCATGCCGATGAAGTTGGGCCGGTCGGCGAGGGCGGCGGCCAGCGTACGGAGGTAGTCGGTCTGCCCGGCGACGACGTCCGGGTCGGTGAAGATGTTGCGCCGGTGCCAGGTCTGCGTCCAGGCGGGCAGGAAGTCGAAGCTGGACAGATGGCCCTGGAGGCCGTCGACGTTGATGTCGAGGCCTCGCTCGGCGGCGGCGTCGGCGAGCTGGACCAGCTGCTCGACGGCGCGGGGGCGGATGAGGGTCCGGTTGGGCTGGAAGTACGGCCAGATCGGGAAGGCCCGCACATGGTCCAGGCCCAGTGCGGCGATGGCGTCGAGGTCGGTGCGTACGGCGTCGAGGTCGAAGTCGAGCCAGTGGTGGAACCAGCCTTGGCTGGGCGTGTAGTTGGCGCCGAAGCGCGGGGCGCCCGAAGGCGTTGCGAGAGGCAATGCGGGTCCTGGTTCTTCGTAAGTCCGAGTTCGAGGTGGCGCCGTTCAGCCCTTGACCGCTCCTTCGCCGACGCCGCGGAAGAAGTACCGCTGCAGACAGGCGAAGAGGACGATCAGCGGGAGCACGGCGATGACCGTGCCCGCGGCGACGAGGCGTTCGTCGTTGGCGAAGGTGCCGTGCAGATAGTTCAGGCCGATGGTGAGGGTGAACCGCTCGGGGTCGCTGAGCACGATGAGCGGCCACAGGAAGTCGTCCCAGGCGCCCATGAAGGCGAAGATCGCGACGACGGCGAGGGTGCCCTTGACGGCGGGCAGCGCGATCCGGACGAACCGCTGCCAGACGTTCGCGCCGTCCACGAACGCGGCTTCCTCGATCTCGTAGGGCACGTTGAGGAAGGCGTTGCGCATCAGCAGGACGTTGAGCGCGGAGACACAGCCGGGCAGCAGCACCCCGATGAGGGTGTTGTTCAGGCCCAGCTCACGCATGGTCGTGAACTGGGCGATGATGATGCCCTCGACGGGCACCAGCATGGCCAGGATGAAGACGAGGGTGGCCGCCTTGCGGCCCCGGTAGCGCAGGCGCGCCAGGGCGTAGCCGGCGAGGGCGGCGCCCACGCAGTTGGTGACGACGTTGGTGGCGGCCACCTTCAGGGAGTTGAGGGCGTAGTCCCAGACGGGGATGGTGTCGGCGACCCGCTCGTAGTTGTGGAAGGTCGGGTCGGAGGGCAGGAACTTCGGCGGCGAGCTGAAAATGTCCTCGTGCGGTCCCTTCAGGGACGTGGAGAGCTGCCACAGGAACGGGCCGATCATCAGCGCCAGCACGGCGAGCAGCAGCCCGTAGCGCAGGATGATCTCCCACAGGGCCATCCGGCGGCCGTTCTCGTCGGTGATCCGGCGGCGCGGCTTCGAGGGTGCCGCGCGCTCGGTGGCCACCGCGGGGGCCTTCTCGGTGACGCTCACGCGTCCTCCTTCCGGTCCGCCCGCAGCACGAGCAGCATGAGCACGACGGTGACGACGAAGACGACGACCGAGATGGCCGAGGCGTAGCCGACCCGTCCGGTCAGGCCGGTGCCCGTGCGCTGCACCAGCATCACCAGCGTGGTGTCCTCGCCCGCGGGGCCGCCGGTGGGCCCGGCCATCAGATACACCTCGGAGAACACCTTGAAGGCGGCGACCGAGGAGAGGGCGCCCACGAGCACCAAGGTGGAGCGCACGGCGGGCACGGTGACGCTGAAGAAGCGGCGTACCGGGCCCGCGCCGTCGACCGCCGCGGCCTCGTGGAGCTCGCGCGGCACGTTGGCGAGCGCCGCGAGGTAAATGATCATGTAGTAGCCGAGGCCCTTCCAGACCGTGACGGCCATGGCGCTGAACAGCAGCAGCCACTGGTCGCTGAGGAAGCCGACCTTGCCCACGCCCACCGCCTCCAACAGGGCGTTGATCAGGCCGCGTTCGTCCAGCATCCACACCCAGATCAGACCGACCACGACGATGGAGGCGACCACCGGGGTGTAGAAGGCGGACCGGAAGAAGGTGATGCCGGGGATGTGCTTCTGGACGAGCATGGCGAGCAGCAGGGGCAGCAGTACGAGCGCGGGGACGACCACGAGGACGTACAGCGTGCTGTTGCGCAGACCGATCCAGAACATGTCGTCGTGCAGCAGCTCACGGAAGTTGGCGAGGCCCACGTACTCGCCGGGTATCAACGTCCTTTTGTCGGTGAAGGAGTTGTTGAGCGTGCTGACGAACGGATAGAGGCTGAAGACGGCGACGATCGCGAGCCCGGGGGCGGCGAACAGCCAGGGGCTGGTGGGCAGTTGGCGCCTGATTCTGGTCCTGCTGGCAGTACCGGTCTTCATGCTGGCAGTACCGGTCTTCATGGCTGACGTCGTTCCCTGGTCACGGCTCGGCACGGCGCCGGCGCTCAGCTCTGCTGCAACAGCCGGTCGCAGCTCTTGACAGCGTTGTCAAGCGCTTCCTCGGGGCTCTCCTTGCCCTGCAGCGCCTTGGCGACCGAGTTGCGCAGCTCGACCTTCATCTGCTCGCTGAACAGGACGGGCGTGTAGTTCACCGCGGTCTTGACGGACTTGGCGGCCTCGACGCGGACCCGCGTCTCCTCCTTGCCGTCCTGCTCGGTGAAGTACGGGTCATCGAGGGAGCCCTGCGTGCTGGGGAAGATCGCGACCTTCTTGGCGAACTCCATCTGGTGCCGCGTGTCGGTGACGAAGTGCGCGAAGGCGACGGCGGCCGGCGTCTGCTTGGTGCGGGCGTTGACCATCACGCCCATCACGTACATGTTGTCCTTGCCGGTGCTGCTGATCTGCGGGGTGATGCCGATGTTCTTGTAGAGCTTCGGCGCGTCCTTCTTGAACTTCTCCAGGTCGAGCGCGCTGCCCGGGTTCATGGCGACGGCCTCGGTGAGGAACTTCTTGCCGGTCGACTCCGGAGTGGCGGTCAGCGCCTGCCCGTCCAGCGCCTTGGCGTCGTACAACTTCTTGTACTTGCTGAGGAGTTCGACGCCCTTGGCGTCGTTGAACGTGAAGCCGGTGCCTTCCTTGTTCATCAGCGGCACGCCGTAGCGCCCGAAGTCCTCGATGGTGGGGACGTTGGCGAGCGTGGCCACCTTGCCGTCGCTCTTCTTCGCCAGCTGGAGGGCCTGGTCGAAGAGCTGGTCGTAGGTCTTCGGGGGCTTGTTCTCGTCGAGGCCCGCGTCCTTGAAGAGGCGCTTGTTGTAGAAGAGCGGCCCCGTGTTGAGGTACCAGGGGAAGGCGTACGTCCCTTCCTTGCCCGGTATCTGGTGGCTCTGCCAGGCCCCGGGGAGGTACTCCTTCTCGTACTTGCCCGCGGCCTTGTCGAGGTCGAGCGCGAGGCCGGCCTTGGCGAGCGGGGCGACCAGGTCGGGCGAGACGTTCACGACGTCGGGCAGTGTGCCCGCGGCGGCGTCGGCGCTGATCTTGTCGGCGTATCCCTCGCCGGGCTGGTCGACCCACTTGACGTCGGTGCCGGGGTACTTCTTCTCGAACTCGGCGACGAGGCCGTCGAAGTAGGGCTTGAAGTTGGCCTTCAGATTCCAGGTCTGGAAGGTGATCTTGCCTTCGATCTTGCCCGAGGCGTCCATGGAGCCGCCGCCGTCACCTCCGTCGCCACAGGCGCTCAGCGGCAGCAGGACAGCGAGGACGGCGCCTGCGGCGACCGCTCTGCGGGGAATGCGGGAGATACGCACGGTGAAACGGCTCCTTTGCTCGGCCCAACGCGAGACGGCGGTGACTGTGTCCGTCGAGGCCGGACAATCCACGCCGAGGCAGACCCTGCATCCAACCGTGGCGCGAAGTCAATGGATTCGCGGAACCGAAATCGAAAATCTGTCGATGCGCCAAGCAACACCCCTGGTCAGGCCGGTGTGTTGAGAGGCTTGCGGCGGATGACTAATGCGCTTTAGAGTCGGCCCGCTCAAGTGCTTTGGAGTGCATCTGCTCAAGCGCTTTAGTGCGGAGGCTGACGGGGGTTGACGGAGGCCCAGGAAAGGGGCAACGGGTGCAAGGCAAGCGGTCACCGGCGCGCCGGCCGACCATGAAGGACATCGCGCGCCGCGCCGGGGTCTCCGAGAGCGCCGTCTCCTTCGCGCTCAACGACCGGCCCGGCGTCTCCGACATCACCCGGGACCGGGTGCGCAGGGTCGCGGAGCAGCTGGGCTGGCGGCCCAGTACGGCGGCGCGCGCCCTGTCGGGCGAGGGCTCGGCGACGGTGGGCCTGGTCGTGGCGCGTCCCGCGGCGACGCTGGGCGTCGACTCGTTCTTCCTCCAGCTCATCTCCGGCGTCCAGGAGGTGCTGGCCGAGCGGCACTTGGGGCTGCTCTTCCAGGTGGTGGACGACGTGGCCGCCGAGTGCGCGGTCTACCGCCGCTGGTGGGCCGAGCACCGGGTGGACGGCGTCCTGGTGGTGGACCCGCGCACGGACGACCCCCGTCCGGCGCTCCTCGACGAGCTGGGGCTGCCCGCGGTGGTGACGGGCGGCGTGCCCGACCCGGACGCGGGCCAGCCGGGTCTCTCCACGGTATGGGCGGACGACGCGGGAGCGATGGCGTCGATCGTGGGCCATCTGTACGCGCTCGGGCACCGCCGCATCGTGCACATCGCGGGCCTGGAAGGGCTCGCGCACACGGAGCGCCGTATGCGCACCCTGCGCGCGGAGGCGGCGAGCCGGGGCATGTCCGGCGTGCGTTCGGTGCCGACCGACTACTCCGACGCGGAAGGCGCCGCCGTGACCCGGCGCGTCCTGGAGTCCGCCGAACCACCGACGGCCCTGGTGTACGACAACGACGTGATGGCCGTGGCCGGGGTCGCCGCCGCCTCGTCCCTCGGTTTCGGCGTGCCGACCGACGTGTCGGTCGTGGCCTGGGAGGACTCGGCGCTGTGCCGCATGGTGCACCCGTGGCTGACGGCCCTCTCCCGGGACACCGTGGCGTTCGGCCGCACCGCGGCCCGCGAACTGCTCGCCCTCCTCGACGACGGCCCGGCGGCGACCGTACAGGTGCCGTTGCCGCGGCTCATCGAGCGGGAGAGCACGGGGCCGGCGCGGGAGGGCGGGCCGCGGGCAGCGCGATGATCCGTTGACGGCATCGGCGCTGCACCGGCGCCGGCCTCTCTGGACGACCCCGACCGCGGCCTCCCCCGTCCGGCCGGGGTCTTTTCACGCTGTCAGGGCGCCCGCCAGCGCGTTGTGACCACTTCGGCGCGCTTTTAGGGGAGCTTGGTGGCGGAATGCGGCACTTGCTACCGATGCGAGGAAGTAGATGACTGCGCAGACAGAACCGGTCACCTTGGTCCCGACCGAGGGGCGTCGCAGCCGGGGGCAGGTGATCGTCTCCTGGGTGACCACGACCGATCACAAGAAGATCGGCCACCTCTACCTGATCACGTCGTTCGCGTTCTTCCTGATCGCCGGGGCCCTGGCCATGGTGATCCGGGCGGAGCTGGCCCGCCCGGGCATGCAGCTTCTCTCCAACGAGCAGTACAACCAGGCGTTCACCATGCACGGCACCCTGATGCTGCTGCTGTTCGCCACCCCGACCTTCGCCGGCTTCGCGAACGCGGTCATGCCGCTGCAGATCGGCTCCCCGGACGTGGCCTTCCCCCGCCTGAACATGCTCTCGTACTGGCTGTTCCTCTTCGGCGGGCTGATCGTCCTCAGCAGCTTCCTCACGCCCCAGGGCGCCGCCGACTTCGGCTGGACGGCGTACACCCCGCTGAGCGGTCCCATCCGCAGCGGCTACGTCGGCGGAGACCTGTGGATCATGGGCCTCGCGCTGTCCGGGTTCGGCACCATCCTCGGCGCGGTCAACTTCGTCACCACGATCATCTGCATGCGCGCCCCCGGCATGACGATGTTCCGGATGCCGATCTTCACCTGGAACGTGCTGCTCACCTCGGTCCTGGTCCTGTTCGCCTTCCCCGTCCTGGCGGCGGCGCTGCTGGCGCTGGAGGCCGACCGGCGCTTCGGATCGCAGGTCTTCAACCCCGAGAACGGGGGTGCGATCCTGTGGCAGCACCTGTTCTGGTTCTTCGGGCACCCCGAGGTGTACATCCTCGCGCTGCCGTTCTTCGGCGTGATCACCGAGATCATCCCGGTCTTCTCCCGCAAGCCGATCTTCGGCTACACGGGGCTGATCGGCGCCACCATCGCGATCACCGGCTTGTCCGTGACGGTGTGGGCGCACCACATGTTCGCCACCGGCGCGGTGCTGCTGCCGTTCTTCTCCTTCATGAGCTTCCTCATCGCGGTCCCCACGGGTGTGAAGTTCTTCAACTGGATCGGCACGATGTGGAAGGGGTCGTTGTCCTTCGAGCCGCCGATGCTGTGGGCCGTCGGCTTCCTCGTCACCTTCCTCTTCGGCGGCCTGACCGGGGTCATCCTCGCCTCGCCCCCCATGGACTTCCACGTCACCGACAGCTACTTCGTCATCGGCCACTTCCACTACGTGCTCTTCGGCACGATCGTCTTCGCCATGTTCGGCGGCTTCAGCTTCTGGTGGCCGAAGATGACCGGCACCATGCTCGACACCCGCCTGGAGAAGCTCCACTTCTGGACGCTGTTCGTCGGCTTCCACACCACCTTCCTGGTCCAGCACTGGCTCGGCGCCGAAGGCATGCCCCGCCGCTACGCCGACTACCTGGATGCCGACGGCTTCACCGCCCTCAACACCGTCTCCTCCATCGGCGCCTTCCTGCTCGGCCTGTCCACGCTGCCCTTCCTCTACAACGTCTGGAAGACCGCCAAGAAGGGTGAGCGGGTCGACGTCGACGACCCCTGGGGATTCGGCCGCTCCCTGGAGTGGGCGACCTCGTGCCCGCCGCCCCGCCACAACTTCGTCACCCTGCCGAAGATCCGCTCCGAATCCCCAGCCTTCGATCTGCACCACCCCGCGGTGGTCAAGCTGGACCAGAAGGAGAACACCGGGCAGCGCGACGTCTTCGACGCGTCAGGACACGAGAGCGACCGGTCATGACCACCACGGACGTGCCCGCGGCGCCACTGGACCGCCGGGACGCCGCGCTCGCCGGTGAGGTCGAGGGCTCGCTGCCTGCTCGTACTCTTCACCCTGCGCACATCTGGCTCTTCGCCCTGGCGCCATCTGGATCGCTCACCCCCGCCATCGGAACCCGGTCTACCCTGAGGCATGGCACCGGTACAGATAGCCGTTCACCGGCCGTCCCCCTCGGGCGGTCGGCGGGTGACGGTGCGCGGGCAGATCCTCGGCCTCGCCCACAGCGACGAGGACGTGGTCGAGTTCCTGCGCAGGGCGGTCACGTGACAGACCGGCCGACAGACTCCTCCGCCCCTCGGCGCTTCACGCCGGGGGACCGGGTGACGCCGCGAGAGGCGACGGATCATCCCGAAGACCCGGTCGGCACAGTCATAGCCCGCGTCTCCACCGGCGAACTTCTCGTCTCCTTCCCCCAGGCCGGCGGCGAGATGTACCTGGACGAGGAACTCGAACTGGTCGAGTCGGCACCGCCAGGCTGGACGCCACCGCCCCCGGCCCCGTCATAGGGCCGGGCCCGTCATGCCCGGCGGCATCCCCCGAGATCACGGTCGTGGCGGCCAGGGCAGCTGTGCCAGGATCGGCAGGAGTGACTCCTCCTCGTAGTCGAGGTGGAGGTTCAACTCCTCCGACATGCGCGCCAGTTCGGTACGGAACCGCTCTGGGTCCGCGCTCGCGATGTTCGCGAGGAGCGCGGCGAGCTCGCCCTGGATGCGGGCGACCGTCCGGTGTTCCCGCGCGAGCCGGTCGAAGGTCTCGCGCAGCTCGGGGTGGTAGCCCGCCATCGTCGGGAAGAGGTGCGTGTCCTCGCTGGTGTGGTGGAACTCCAGGGCGTCGCAGAACGCCAGGCAGTGCTGGCGGATCTGCAGTCCGAGGCCCGGCGCCGGCGGCGCCCCGGGTCCCTGGTGCGCGGCGAGCGCCGCGAAGTGCGCCTCGGTCTCGTCCCGCACGTGCCGCAGCTGACCGCGCAGCCACAGGTGCACCTGCACCATCTTCTCCGCGAAGTTGCCGGCCCCTTCGGGGATGTCGGCCTCGTGCGCGGGCCGCTCCAGGACGACGACCGGCAGGATGCGTTCGGTCCTCGCCTGGTAATCGCCGTATCCGGGCTCGGCTGCGACCACCGACTCGAAGAGCCGGTCGCGCCGCTCCCCCTCGGCGGGGACGGCGATCGCCTGGAACTCCTCGGTGCCCAGCTCCACGGTCACCGTGGGGTGGGCGAGGATGTTGTGGTACCAGTCGGGATGGCGCGGCGCGCCCAGGTTCGACCCGACGAGCAGGAGCAGTCCGCCGTCGCGGACGAAGCCGAGCGGGGTGGTGTGCTCCTTGCCGGACTTGGCTCCGGTGGTGGTGAGCAGGAGGAGTTCGCCGCCTTCGAAGGGGCCGCCGACCTTGCCGGCGTTGGCGCGGAACTCCTCGATGACGGACTGGTTGAAGGGTGTGGGCATGGCTGTGTGAAGTCTCCGTACAGGTGTGGGTACCGCGTCGACCGCCGCGCGCACCGCACGAGGTGGCGGCGCCGCGTCGACCGCGGTGAAAGGTGGTGGAGTGGTGGAGGGCCACGCTTGGTGTGACGGCGTGGCCGAGAGCCCGCGACAGTGCGTGAGTGGCGCGAGAGGCGCGCGAATCAGGCGGAGGCGGGAGCCTCTGGGTGTGAACTCACGACGTATCCATCGGCGTCGTCCTTGAGTGAAGGTGCTCGCCCGGTCGCCGACCTGCCCACTGCTCTTTGGTCGGCGCCACGCGGCACGAGCACCATTACAGTCACTCACTCCCCCACCTGTCAACGCGGGACGCGCCCCCGAGGACGCCCTCAAGGAACCCTCCGCTCACACCTGCGAGCGGTAGAGGCCGAATTCCGCGATGCGCACGGGGCCCCGCGACCGCGCGTTCTCGCCGTACTTCTTCTTCGCGTACTCCAGGATGTGCGGGTACTTGGCGAAGTCGGAGCCCAGCATGTACTCGTCGGCGCCCATGTGCCAGGACGTCGCGGGGAAGACGTCGGCGTACTCGTCGACGAGGCTTGTGTAGTACGCGAAGGACGCGTCCTTGGTGATGTCGAGGCGTGAAGGCTGGGGCCTGCCGTCGGAGTCGGTGAGCTGGAGGTCGGGGCGGTTCTCCAGCCAAGGGTCCATAGAGCCGGGCGAGTTGATTTCCGGGATGATCGTGACGTGGTACTTCTCGCCGAGCGCGACGAGGCGGCGTATCTGGCTCTTCGTGTAGTAGCCCCAGGAGTTGGCCTCGGGGTGGCGGTCGCTCTTGACCTTGAGTTCGAGGAGCAGCTGGTTCTGTTTGCGGTACGCCATGTCGCGTACGAGGTTCTCCAGCCAGGGCATGGAGATGTTGATGTAACAGGCGCAGACTCCGACGCCGCGTTCCTTGTAGCGCGGCACGTCGAGGGTGCGCCCCGCCGGTACGCGGTCGTCCTGGGCGAGGAGCTGGAGAAGCGTGCGGGTGCCGTAGAAGGCGCCGGTACCGGTCGCCCCGGTGATCTCCAGGCGTTCGCCCGCGCGGAGTTCGTGGCCTTCGGCGCCGAGCGGCTTCTGGGCGCGGTCGACGTCGCTAGGCGGGCGCCCAGTTCGTCAGGGCGGGGACGGCCCGTGGGGTCTTTCGGGGGATTTCCTGGGTGGTGGCTGCCGCCGGGATCGGCGCCATGAGCAGCAGGGCCACCGCGGCGCCGAGAAGCCGGCGCGGCCGGGGCGCGGACATCGAACGCAGTTCGGTCATGACATCCGATGATTGAAGGGCGCCCCGGAGGTGTCAATGCACGCGCACGCCTCACCGCTTGAACATTTCCTAGCGACCCCTCGGATGAATCGGCCAAGGGGACGCCGGAGCACCTAGCGGCCGTCGTTCGTCGGATAGGGGCTGACCATCGTGTCGAAGTAGCCGTCGGGAGCCTCTTCGAGGAAGTCCGACAGGTTGTCCAGGAACTGGCGCAGCGGCGGGTTCGCGTTGTGCCGGTCCAGGTCCTCCTGGGAGCGCCAGACCTCGTACAGGAAGAGCCGGCCGTCGTCCTGCGCGTGCAGGTGGTATTCCAGATTGCCCTCTTCACGGCGCGTGGGCTCCACGAGGGAGGCGAGGAACTGCCGGACCTCGTCGGCACGTTCGGGCCTGGGGCGCAGGAAGCCGTAGAGGGAGAGGGGTGCTCGCGTCGTCGTCATGCGGGCAACGCTAAGATCTCACATCCATGTGAGGTTCAAGTTCGTGAAGCGTGAGGTGTGCCACATGAAGATCGGCGAGCTGGCCCGCGCGGCAGGCGTGAGTGTGCGCCTGCTGCGCTACTACGAGGAGCAGGGCCTGCTCACCTCGTACCGGACGGACGGCGGCCACCGCCATTATGGCGCCGACGCGTTGACGACCGTCACACGGATCCGGACGCTGCTGGCCGCCGGGCTTCCCACGCGGATCATCCGCGACCTCATGCCGTGCTTCCTCGGCGAGGGTCCCGAACTCGACACCTGCGTCCTGGACCACCTCCAGACGCACCTGCGCGAACTGGACACGCGCATAGCCGAATTGCAGCACGCGCGCACCTCACTCGGCGACCTCCTCGACGCTTCTACGCGGGCCTCACGGGCCGCGGCATCGCCCGTGTGAATCTCCCGGCCCCACAGGGGTACTGGCGTGAGATGTCGGCGGGGAGCGGACGGCCGTGGAGGGGACGGTCGTCCGCGCCACAGCGGACACGCCTGTGCCCCCGCCACAGGACGGGGGCACAGGGCGAAGCGGACGACCGGCGGTACCGATCAGTCGATACCCGGGAGGATGTGCGGCTCGGCGAGGTCGTCCTCGTAGCCGGCCAGCCGGATGGGGGCCGCCTTGGCCCACGCCTCCAGGTTGCGGAGCTTGGGGGGCCTGCCGGCCCGCTCGCCGCCGCGTTCCGCCGGTCGCTTTTCCTGCTTCGTCAGTTCGGGTGTCACCGCGCACTCCTTTGTGTCGCGTAACGGAAGGACAAGGGCAGTTCGGTCGCGGTGGCGCCGGTATCTGGCGGGACCGCGGCCGTGATTGCCGGCCTGTCCCCGGGGTGGCCGAGAGATGTTCGTGGATCTCTCGTGGCCACCCGTCCGACCCAGGTTAACCAAATGAGCGCGGCCGCGCTCGATGGAAGCGCAGGACCGGGTGAATTCCGGACAAACGCCGGGCCGTACGCGTGGGGTCACAGAGACGCAGTGGGGTCACAGAGACGCAGGTGGCTGGCGTACGAGCCCCGCCCCGGGAATGCCCGCCCTACCACTTACCGGGTGCGTAGTCCTTGAGGAAGACCCCGTACAGGTCGTCGCCGGCCTCGCCGCGCACGATCGGGTCGTAGACGCGGGCCGCGCCGTCGATCAGGTCCAGCGGGGCGTGGAAGCCCTCCTCGGCGAGGCGCATCTTGTCGGGGTGCGGGCGCTCGTCGGTGATCCAGCCGGTGTCGACGGCCGTCATCAGGATGCGGTCCTTCTCGAACATCTCCTGCGCGCTGGTGCGCGTCAGCATGTTCAGCGCGGCCTTGGCCATGTTGGTGTGCGGGTGGCCCGCGCCCTTGTAGCCGCGGCCGAAAACGCCCTCCATGGCGGAGACGTTCACCACGTACGCGCGGCCGTCGTCGTCGGCCGCGGCGGCCGCCGCCATCGCGGGGCGCAGATGGCTGATGAGGATGAACGGCGCCGTCGAGTTGCACAGCTGGACTTCGAGCAGCTCGATCGGGCCGACCTCCTCGACGGTCTGGATCCAGCTGTTGGTGTCGTGCAGGTCCGGCACCAGGCCGCCCGCGTCGATGGCCGTACCGGCCGCGATGCGCTCCAGGGACGCCGACCCCGTGACCAGGGCGAGCCCGGTGACGTCGTCGGCGGTCAGCGCGCCGCCCCCGGCGACCGGCAGCGCGGCCACGGCGCCGGAGCCGAAGGTGCCGATCACCTCGGAGGCGGGCAGCTCACCGGCGGGCAGCGGGGCGGACTCGGCGGCGAGCAGCTCGCTGTAGGCCTGCGGGGAACGGCGTACCGTCTGCGCGGCGTTGTTGATCAGTACGTCGAGGGGGCCCTCGGCGGCGACCGACTCGGCCAGCGCGACGACCTGCGCCGGGTCGCGCAGGTCGATGCCGACGACCTTCAGCCGGTGGATCCACTCGTCGCTGTCGGGCATCGCCTTGAAGCGGCGGATCGCGTCGCCCGGGAAGCGCGTGGTGATGGTGGTGTGGGCGCCGTCACGCAGCAGCCGCAGCGCGATGTACATGCCGATCTTGGCGCGGCCGCCGGTGAGCAGGGCGCGCTTGCCGGTCAGGTCGGTGCGGGCGTCGCGCCGCGCGCGGTTCTCGGCGGCGCAGGCCTGGCAGAGCTGGTGGTAGAACGCGTCGACCTCGACGTACCGCGTCTTGCAGGTGTAGCAGGAGCGCGGGCGCTGGAGTATGCCCGCGATCTCGCCCTTCGCCGAGGAGGAGGGCAGGACGCCCGCCGTCTCGTCGTCGATGCGCTCGGCGGAGCCGGTGGCGGTGGCCTCGGTGACCGCGCGGTCGTGGGCGGTCTTGGCGGCGCGGCGCTCCTGGCGGCGGCGCTGCTTCACCGTGCGGTAGATCCCGGCCGTCGCGCGGCGCACCGCGACGGCGTCGGGGTGGTCCACGTCCAGCTTGTCCAGCTCGTCGAGCACGCTCAGGCAGACGGCGAGACGGTCCGGGTCGATGCCGGGGCCGTACGCGACGGTCCCCTCGTGGCTTTCGTCTGTCACCGTCATCGCCGCTGTCCTCGTGTCATTCGTGCCGCGGCGCGCCTGGTCGTCCGCGGAAGCTCCAAAAGTGGAACTTTACGTAGCTCCGGGCCCCGTCACCAAACCCGAGCCCCGCCCGCACACCTCCACGAGGGTCTCGATCTCGTCCCGCACGCTCTGCGCGAGGAGGTCGAGGTCGGGTACGGCGGCGGCGTCCGCGACCAGGCCGTAGTGCACACGGCCCCGGTACGTGGAGACCGCGACGGCGAGCGCCTGGCCCCCGGCGAGCGGCGCGAAGGGGTAGACCTCGGCCAGGGGGCAGCCGCCGAGCCGCAGCCCGATGCCGGGCAGCGGGACGCTGGTGACGAGGACGTCGAAGAGCAGCCGCGCGGCCTGTGCCACGACCGGGCCGCCGATCCGGTGCCCGAGCGGCGGCACGTGCTCGGCGAGCAGCGCGACGGCCCCTGCGCCCCGCTCGGGCCCCGCCTCCTTGTTCCGGTCCATGGCGGCGCGCACACGGTGCAGCCGCACGAGAGGGTCGTCGTCGCCGACCGGGAGCCGGACCAGATAGCCCGAGAGCCGGTTTCCCGGCGGCTGCGCGGTGCGGGGGCGGCGGCGCGAGACGGGGATCAGGGCCCGCGGCTCGACGCCCTCGCTGCAGTCGCCGCGCTCGTCGAGCCAGCGCCGCAGAGCCCCGGCGACGACGGCGATCAGTACGTCGTTGACGGTGCCGCCCACGGCCTTGCGCACCCGGTGCACGTCGTCCAGGTCGAGGACGACGCCGGCGGTGCGGCGGGTGCCGGTGGCGGCGGAGGCGAGGGAGGCGCAGGAGCGTACGCCGAGGGTGGCGCGCGCGACCGCGGCGCCGATGCCGAGGGCCTGGCCCAGCTCGGTGACGGTGTCGCGGGCGAGGCCGGGCAGTCTGCGCGGGTCGGGCAGTGGCCACCGGGAGGCGGCGGGGGCCGGTGGGCGCGGCCGGGAGGCGGGCAGGTCGACGGGGTCGAGGAGCGCGGCGCCGAGCGTCAGCGCGCGCAGCCCGTCGGCGAGCGCGTGGTGGAACTTGAAGAGCACCGCGAAGGACGCGCCGTCGGCGCCCGGCAGCACGTGCGCCTCCCACGGCGGCCGGTCGCGGTCGAGCTGACGCCGCATCAACTCCCCTGCGGCGGCGTGGAAGTCGCTTGCGGGCTTGGCGAGCCGGACGTGCTCCAGCGGGTCGAAGGCGGGCACGGGTACGCGCCGCGCTCCGCCAATCGGCAGCCAGACGGAGCGTATGCGCATGCGGAGTCCCGGGACGGCCGCGGCGCGGGCCGCGAGGAGCGCGGTGGCGCGCTCGGCCGCGTCGGGGCCGTCGGCCTCGAAGACGCCGAGTGCCCCCAGATGCATGGGGTGTTCGGCGGTCTCGATGTTCCAGAAGGCCAGATCGAGGGGTGCGAGCGGGTCGGAGGTCTCAGCAGGCGATGAGGTCATGGTGAGCGTGCAGTCAACCGCCGCCGAGCGATTACGGTCAAGTACGATCAGGCTACGCTGCGTTAATAACAGGTTAAGGCCCGCCTCCGCGAGAGAGGCGGGTCTCATGCGACGCATGTGGTGCAAAAGTGAATCAGCGCGTGTCCGTCTCGCCGCCCGTCACCGCGATGACCTCGCCCACGGTGAAGCTGGAGTCGGCGTCCGAGGCCAGATACACGTAGGCCGGTGCCAGCTCCTCGGGCTGGGCGGGCCGGCCGAGCGGGGTCTCGCTGCCGACCTGGGCGAGGCCGTCCTTCGGCATGTGCGGGTCGGCGGTGTTGAGGACCGTCCACACGGGTCCGGGCGCGACGACGTTGGCCCGGACGCCCCGCTTGGCCAGATGCGGCGCGATCGACTTGGTGAAGGTGATCAGCGCCGCCTTGGAGGCCGCGTAGTCGATCATCGTGGTGCTGCCCTTGAGCGCTTCCTCCGTGGCGGTGGCGATGATCGCGTCGCCTCCCTTCAGGTGCGGCAGTGACGCCATCACCAGATGGAAGTAGGCGTAGACGTTCGTCTTGAACGTGCGGTCCCAGTCCTCGGCCGTCAGCTGGTCGAGCTCCAGCTTGCTGTTCAGATAGGCGGCGTTGTTGACCAGGATGTTCAGCTTTCCGAACTCGGCCACGGTGCGCGCGACGGCATCGCGGCAGAAGTCCGGGTCGCGCACGTCCCCGGGCAGCAGCAGGCAGGTGCGCCCCGCCTTCTCGACGGCCTGCCGGGTCTCCTCCGCGTCCCGCTGCTCCTCGGGCAGGTGCACGATGGCCACATCGGCGCCTTCACGCGCGTAGAGCACGGCGACCGCCCTGCCGATCCCCGAGTCGCCGCCCGTGATCAGCGCGGCCTTGCCCAGCAGCTTGTCGGCGGCCTTGTACTTCGACGCCTCGTAGCGGGGCCGGGGCGACATGTCGGCCTCGGTGCCGGGGGGCGGGTCGTGCTTCTCCCCGGGGAACGGAGGCCTCGGCTCCGACGTCACCTGTGGTGTGTCGTCCGGGCCGCCGGTACCGGTGCGGGAGTCGTCGTGCTGGCCGTGTCGCATGGGAAGAGGCCTCCTGCGGAACCTGCGGAAGTCGGGCGTGGACGGACCGCGGTGTGCCGCGAGAACCGTCCAAGATCGTGACTCGCCTCGGGTTCCCCTTGCCCGTGCGGACAAACAGGAGGAAACGGCGTACGAAGGGTCAGCGGGCGCTCACTCGACCAGCTGCCCCTTCCCCAGCGCGATCACCCCGCCCTTCGACACCGTGTACAGCTCCTCGTCCCGGTCCGGATTGACCCCGACGGTCGCGCCCGGCGGTACGTCGACGTTCTTGTCGAGCACCGCGCCGCGCACCACCGCGCCCCGCCCCACCCGTACGTTGTCGTGCAGCACCGAGCCCTGCACGACCGCTCCCTCCTCGATGGTCACGCCGGGCGAGAGGACGGAGCGGGTGACCTGGCCGCGGATGACGCAGCCGGGGCTGACGATCGACTCGCCGGCGATGCCGCCCGCGCAGAACTTGGCGGGCGGCAGGCCGCCCGGGTGGGTGTAGATCGGCCAGCGCCGGTTGTCCAGGTTGAAGACGGGGTGGTCGGAGATCAGATCCATGTGGGCCTCGTAGTACGAGTCCAGAGTGCCGACGTCACGCCAGTAGCCGTGGTCGCGCGGGGTCTCGCCGGGTACGTGGTTGCCATCGAAGTCGTACACCTGCGCGAGGCCCTGCTCGGTGAGCATGGGCAGGATGGAGCCGCCCATGTCGTGCGCCGACTCCTCGTCCTCGGCGTCCTGCTGGAGGGTGTCGACGAGCGTCTTCGTGGTGAACATGTAGTTGCCCATCGACGCGAAGACCTGGTTCGGGGCGTCCGGTAAGCCCGGCGGATCGGCGGGCTTCTCCAGGAAGCTCTCGACGCGCGTCCCGTCGCGGGCCGGCGTGATGACGCCGAAGGAGGGCGCCTCGGCGCGCGGCACCCTGATCCCGGCGACGGTCACCGCGGCGCCGTTGTCGATGTGCTGCTGGAGCATCTGCCGCGGGTCCATGCGGTAGACGTGGTCGGCGCCGAACACCGCTATGTAGTCGGGCTGTTCGTCATGGACGAGGTTGAGCGACTGGAGGATCGCGTCGGCGCTCCCCAAGTACCAGTGCGGGCCGAGGCGTTGCTGTGCGGGCACGGGCGTGACGTAGTTGCCCAGCAGGCTCGACATGCGCCACGTCGTCGTCACATGCCGGTCCAGGGAGTGCGACTTGTACTGCGTCAGGACGCAGACACGCAGGATGTCGGCGTTGACGAGGTTGGAGAGGACGAAGTCCACGAGGCGGTACGTCCCGCCGAACGTGACCGCTGGTTTGGCCCGGTCGGCGGTGAGCGGCATCAGCCGCTTGCCCTCCCCGCCGGCGAGCACGATTCCGAGCACCGAAGGTCCACCGCGCATTCCGGCCTCCTACTTGTCGGCCTCATGGGCCTTGTCGGCTATCTGTCGGCGTGCAGGGTCTCCTCGTACACCTCGACCGTGCGCCGGGCGACCGCGTCCCAGCCGAACTCCTCCAGGGCGCGCCGGCGTCCGGCCCCGCCCATCGCCGCGGCCCGCCCGGGGTCGGTGGCCAGCTCGTTCAGAAGCTGCCCGAGGTCGCGTTCGAAGCCTTCCGGATCCTTCGCCTCGTACGGGACGAGCAGCCCCGTCGCGCCGTCCCGCACGACCTCGGGGATGCCGCCGACCCGCGAGGCGACGACGGCCGTGCCGCACGCCATCGCCTCCAGATTGACGATGCCCAGCGGCTCGTACACCGAAGGGCAGACGAACACCGTGGCGTGGGTGAGGAGTTGGACGACCTGCGGACGCGGCAGCATCTCGGGGATCCACCGGACGCCCGCGCGGGCGCGGCTCAACTCCTCGAAGAGCACGCGGAACTCGGCGTCGATCTCCGGGGTGTCGGGGGCTCCGGCACACAGGACCAGCTGGACTCCCTCGTCCAACGCCCTGGCCGCACGCAGCAGATGAGGCACGCCCTTCTGCCGGGTGATGCGCCCGACGAAGAGGACATAGGGGCGCGCGGGGTCGATGCCGAGCCGCTCCAGGTCGTCCGTGCGCGGGTCGGGGCGGTACAGCCCGGTGTCGATGCCGTTGTGCACGACGTGGACCTTCGCCGGGTCGACGGCGGGGTAGCAGGCGAGGATGTCCTCGCGCATGGCGCGGGACACCGCGATCACCGCGTCGGCGGACTCGGCGGCGGTGCGCTCGGCCCAGCCCGACAGGGCGTATCCGCCGCCCAGTTGCTCGGCCTTCCAGGGGCGCAGGGGCTCCAGGGAGTGTGAGGTCATCACGTGCGGGATGCCGTGCAGGAGCTTGCCGACGTGGCCCGCGAGGTTGGCGTACCAGGTGTGGGAGTGGACCAGTTCGCGCCCGGCGAGCGCGGCGGCCATCGCCAGGTCCACGGAGAAGGTGCGCAGCGCGTCGTTGGCGCCGTCGAGCGCGGACCAGGGCCGGTGCCGCACAGGACCGTCGGCCGCGCCCTCGCCTTCACTCCCGCCCTCGCCCCAGCAGTGCACGTCGAGGTCGACGAGAGGACGCAACTCCCTTGCCAGGAACTCGACATGGACGCCCGCGCCGCCGTAGACATCGGGCGGGTACTCCCGGGTGAGCAGTCCCACTTTCACGTAGAACCCTCCGTCGTCCGCCTGAGGTCGGCCGCGCCCCCTCATGGTCACCCAGACGTGGCCCCGGGGGAAGACCGCTGCGGCGGCCGTTCGAAGCAGCAGTCGCCGCATACGCCGCCGCCGGGGCACCGGTAGTAGAGACAGCAGCTGCGGCGCCGGAAGGCGGTGCCGTCCAGGGTGCCGGTGCCGCGCAGGTCCGGGTGGTCGAAGAGCGCGGCGGCCAGGCCGAGGGCCCGCTCCCCCACTCCCTCGCGCCCCTCCCGTACCGCCCAGCCGTGCAGTTCGCGCGCGGCGCCCGCGAGCGCGGAGCCCGCGTTGCCCCACAGCAGCCCGGCGGAGATCCGGTACCGGGCGCGCAACGCGTCGGCGAGCGGCGCGAGATGACTGTGCTGTACGACGTTCCGTACGGTCTCGACGTCGACTGTGGCCGTGGCCGCGGCTGCGGTCCCGCCGTCGGCGTCGGCGGGCAGGGCGCGTACGTCGCTGAGCCACAGGTCGTCGGGCGAGGTCCCGTCGGCGTCCCAGTGCAGCAGGGCGGGATCGAGGTCGGGCACCGCGCCGTACAGCGCCGCGGAGCCGAGCGCGACGGACCAGAGCCGGGCGGCGAGCCCCAGCTGCGCCACGGACACCGCGATGCGCTCCTCAGGGGCGCCCAGTCGCCGCGCGACCTTCTGGACGCGGAACGCCAGCGGGTCGGCGGCGGCCGGTGGCCCGTACACGTCCGCGAAGGGGCGGGCGGCGCCGCCCGGCGCGGGGCCCGCGCGGAGGGCGAAGAAGCCGCCGACGGATCCGAGTTCTGCCAGGTCGATGCGGTTGGTCACCACAGCAGTACAGCAAGCGACGCACCGCCCGCACGCCCCGGGGTGCCCCCAGGGCGTCCCTCCGGGGTGTCCCCCTCTGCCCGTAGGGGGTAACCCGCCCTGGGGAGGACGCCGCCAGGGGCGTACTCCATCGGCAGTAGGACCGATTGCCTGCTCAGGTACGACGACGTGAGGCGATTTGCGAGGCATCGTGGTAACCATGGAAGCCGACCGTTCGCCTCGCCGGGACCACCGGGCACACCGCATGCCGCGGAGCACCTCATGAGTGCCCTCGTGCTGTCCGTGCTGCTCTCCCTCGTCTCCGCCGTGGCGTACGCCGGCGGGGCGATCCTGCAGGAGCGCGTGGCGGCGACCACACCGGAGCAGCGGTACGCGCCGCTGCGCCGCGGCACCTGGTGGACGGCGATCGCCCTGAACGGCCTGGGCGCGCTCCTGCACGTCGTGGCGCTCGCCTACGGCCCGCTCAGCCTGGTCCAGCCGCTGGGCGCCCTGACCATCGTCTTCGCCCTGCCGATGGCGGCCGTGTTCGTGCGCCGCCGGGCCGGGACCACCGCGTGGCGCGGCGCGATCATGGCGACGGTGGGGCTCGCCGGGCTCCTCTCGCTCACCTCGGCGTCGGGCTCGCACTCCCTGGACGACGCAGAACGCCTCATGCTGGCCCTGGTCACGGGCGGCGGCGTCCTCGCCCTGATGGTGGTGGCGCACGCGGTGCACCGGCACCCCGTGGTGCGCAGCGTGCTTCTGGCCTGCGCGGCCGGTGCGGCCTTCGGCATCGCGTCGGTCTTCACCAAGACGGTGGCGGTGGACTGGGAGCGGGACGTCGCGCTCGTCCGGCAGCTCCCGAGCCTCGGGGTGATCGCCGTGCTCGCGGTGGTCGGCGTGCTGCTCTCGCAGGCCTCGTACCGGGGCGCGGGCCTCGCGGCACCGCTGTCGACGGTGACCGTCGTGAACCCGGTGGTCGCGGCGGCGGTCGGCCTGACCCTCTTCGAAGAAACCTTCCGCTACGGCACCACGGGCACCGTCCTGGCACTGGGCTGCGGCGTCGTCGCCGCGGGTGGCCTGATCCTGCTGACCACGGAGCGGATCGCGCGGGAGACGTCGACCGTGCCGGAGGCGGAGCCGACCGTTCCGGAGGCCGAGCGGCTTCCCGCGCTGCGGGAGACGGCGCCCGAGCCTGTGCCCGCGCCGGCCGAGCCGCGATTCGCCGGCGCCGCCGAGACGCTCCCGGCCGTGCCGTCCCAGCCCGCCTCGGCGGCGCCGGCACACCACCGGGTCCAGCACCGGCACCTGAGGCGCCGCGAACGCATCAGCTCCTGAGAGGCACGCCCTCCTGAAGCTGCTGCTTCAGGTCCACGGCCTCAGATCCGCACTCCGCGGGCCCGCAGATAGGCGAGCGGATCGATGTCGGACCCGAAGCCGGGCCCCGTCCGCACCTCGAAGTGCAGATGCGGGCCCGTGCTGTTGCCGGTGGACCCTGACCGGGCGATGCGCTGACCCGCGCCGACCTTCTGCCCGGCCTTCACGGAGAGCGCCGACAGATGCCCGTACTGGCTGTACTTGCCGTCGGCGTGCCGTATGACCACCTGGTAGCCGTAGCTGCCGCCCCAGCCCGCGGAGACGACCTGCCCGGCGGCGACGGCCTTCACGGAGGTCCCGGTGGGCACGGCGAAGTCGACGCCGGTGTGGTAGCCCTTCGACCAAGAGCGGCCCGCCGCGCGATAGGGCGTGCTCGGCGACGCGGCGACGGGCGCGGAGGCGGCGGGCGACGTGGCGGGCCTGGCCTTCTCGGTGCGCGGCGAGGAGTCCTCGGAGGACCGCGACTTCTCCCGCTTCTGCTCGGCGGCTTTCCGCTCGGCGGCTTTCCGCTCGGCCGCCTTCTTCTCGGCCGCCTTGGCGGGACGCTCGACCTTGTCCGCCCCCTGGGGCGCACGCTTGCCCTGGCCGTGTACCGAGAGCCGCTGCCCCGGTGTGATCAGGTCGGGGTCACCGCCGATGACACGCCGGTTGGTGTCGTACAACTGCCGCCAGCCGCCCCGGACTTGGCGCTCGTCGGCGATCCCGGAGAGGGTGTCTCCGCGTACCACGGTGTACATCTCGGCGGTGCCGGCGGTGGACTGCGGGGTCACCTCCGGCTTGACGTCCTTGACATCGCGCTTGACCGGCTTCGGCTTGCCCGGGGCGCGGGCCGGAGCGACGTCGGGCGAACCGCCGCCCTTGGTGAGACCCGCCCTGGCGGAGCACACCGGCCAGGCACCGGGCCCCTGCGCGTCGAGGACCTTCTCGGCCACGGCGATCTGCTGGTCCTTGGTGGCCCGGTCGGCGCGCGGCGCGTAGGCCGTGCCGCCGTACGCCTCCCAGGTGGACTGCTTGAACTGGAGGCCGCCGTAGTAGCCGTTGCCGGTGTTGATGCTCCAGTTGTTGCCGGACTCGCAGGCCGCCACCTTGTTCCAGGTGCCGATGTCGGCGGCACCGGCGGTGCCCGCGACGGTCAGCGGAAGCGCCATGCCCGCGCCGCCCGCGGTGACCGTGAGCGAGGCACGGTTGATGCGGTTCGGCTGATACCGGCGATGCCGACCCCGTACGGCCATTGGGAGCCCCCTCGGACACACGTCATCACGGATTGCACACAGCGGACACACGACAAGCCCGCAAGCTAGCCGGTCGGACCAATCCATGACAAGGGCCGCGCACCGAAAGCGCGTTGACCCATCAGCCCCTCAAATGCCCCTCAAGCCACCGCAGTTGCACTCCTTGCTGGTAGGGGCCACCGCCCTCGTGATCGTTGAAGCGGTACACCTCCATCGAACGCTCGCTCCCCGCGTAGGCGTTGTGGGCGGCGAACACCGTGGAGGGCGGACACGTCTGGTCCTCAAGGGCTGCCGAGAAGAGAGCGGGCGCCCGCCCCCGGGCGGCGAAATGCACGCAATCGAAGTACGAGAGCGTCTGGAAAACCCCCTCTTCCCCACCTCGACGCGCCTTCAAATACAGGCCGATCTCCTTGTAGGGCGGCCGGTCGGTGACTGTCACGGCACGCGGGAAGTCGCACAGGAACGGCACGTCGGAAGCGACGGCCGCCAGATCCGGCACGAGACCGCCGACCGCGAGGGCGAGGCCACCTCCCTGACTGACGCCGAGCGCGGCGACCCGCGAGGCGTCCACGAGCGGGTGGGCGCGGGCCGCCTCGACGGCGCGCACCGCGTCGACGTACAGCCGCCGGTAGTAGTACTCGTGCGGGTCCTCGATGCCGCGCGTCATGAACCCGGGGTACGCGGGCCCGCTGCCCACCGGATCCGGGGTGTCGCCCTGCGCCCACCCCCCGCTGCCCTGCCCCCGGGTGTCCATGACGAAGTGCGCGTACCCGGCCGCCGCCCACAGCAGGTGCATGTGCGGCAGCCCGCGTCCGCCGCCGTATCCGATGTACTCGACGACGGCGGGCAGCGGCTCCTCGGCACCGGCAGGCAGAACAAGCCACCCCTTGACGGAGTGCCCACCGAACCCGGCGTACGTGACGTCATAAACCCGTACGCCCTTCAAGGGCAGCTCCACCGCCTCGTACCGCACGTCCAAGTCGTACTGCCGAGCCTCCAGCAGCGTCTTCTCCCAGAAGGCGTCGAAGTCGTCGGGCTCGGGCAATTGGGGCCGGTATTGGCGCAGTTCATCGAGGGGCAGGTCGAACTGGGGCACGGGCGGCTCCTCCTTCAGACACGGTGTCGAAGGCTCACGCTATGCCAGCCGCCCCGCGTCCGGCAGGGCCGTTTTCCCGGCCCGGGGGGCAGGGCACGACGGCCCCACCCCCACACTTCCACCATCCACCATCGACGTCAGGACATTGGCCCCGGCTGCGGCTCGGGCACCGGGTCGGGCCCCGGCGGCTTAGGGATCGGAGAGGGCGACGGCTCCGGCGGCAGTGGCTCGGGCCGCGGCACGGGGTCCGGGTCCGGGAAGGGCCTCTCCGGCTCCGGGAGCGGTCCCGGCGGTGCGGGATCAGGGTACGGATGGGTCATTACGATCCTCCAGCCAGTGGTTCGTCGGCTTCTCCCCCGCCTACCCGACACCCCCGCACCCAAGCCTGACAGCATTCCGCGGACGACGCCCCCGACGACGGGGCCCGCACCCACCAAGAACCGCGGGCGAACGGGTGACCCCCGACAGCCCGCGGCCGCGAGACGACCGGAGGGGACGTGGCGGTATGCCCGCCCGGAGCACAGTGGTACGGCGCCGGGCGCCAAGCGGAGGGGCGCCGACACCAAGATGGCGAGGACGGACATACCGCCGCGGCCCCGCCCACACGAACCCGCAGGCGCCCCACGCCAAACCGGCAGCGCGCCACGGCAGAGCCCCGCCACCCGCAAGCGCCCCCGCGGCAGAGCGCCAGCCCGGAAGCACCCCACGCCCAACCAGCAGGGCCCCCACGGCAGAAACCCACCACCCAGAGGCGCCCCACGCCAACCCGACAGCGCCCCCGGCAGAGCGCCAGCCCGGAAGCACCCCACGCCAAACCAGCAGGGCCCCCAGGGCAGAAACCCACCACCCCAGAGGCGCCCCCCACGCCAAACCAGCAGCGCACCACAGCAGAAAGCCGACGCACGCCCTACGCCACCACAGACGCCCCAAGCGTGGCCGCAGCCGCCGCAAGCCCCACCCGAGGGCTGGAGAACACCGGCACCGAACCCCCCGGAACCAGCCCCTCCGCCCCCGCCATGGACGCCTGCGCCAGCACAACCGCGTCAGCGCCCCGCACCTCACCGACCGCCCGCGCCACGAGCGTGACGGACCCCGCCGAGTCCCCCGCCTCGAACCGCTCCCACGCCCCGCCCACCACGACGGACCGCACCGCGACCTCGCGCCCGGCCCGGCGCGCCTCTTCCTCGACCAGCGCCACGGTCGGCCCGAGGGTGGACTCCACCGTGGCCAGTACGACGACGCGCGCCCCGACGGCGACGGCCGCGGCCGCCATGGGCCGGTCGACCCGCAGCACGGGAACGCCCAGCTCCGGCCCCAGGGCCTCGGCGACACCACCGATGCTGGAGCAGGTACACAGCACGGCTCCCGCCCCGCCCCCGGCGGCCGCCCCGTCCCCGGCGACCCGCAGCAAGGCATCCCGCACGTCCGAAGCAACAGCCTCCGGCCCTTCGGACCGAGCCCGCGCCAGCAACGACTCCACCACATGATGCCGCAGCTCAAGCCCCGGATGGTGCGCGTCGCGCAGCCCGTCGAAGACCGGCACATGAACGGACGACGTATGCAGCAGCCCCAGCGTCCGGACGCTCATCGGCTCTCCTCGCAGTTGATCCCGCCCCCACCCCGAGGACGACGAGCCACCTCAGACGCTCAAGGGACTCCGCATCATCTCCGGGTCCCCCGGCACGGCCTCGGCCGGATCGTCACCGAGGGCCACCACGCGATTGGCCTCGTCCACATGCACGACCCGAGGCCGCAACGCCCGCGCCTCGGCGTCCTCGACCTGGGCGTAGCTGATGATGATCACTTTATCGCCGGGGTGGACGAGGTGTGCGGCCGCGCCATTGATGCCGATGACGCCGCTCCCACGCTCGCCTTCGATCGTGTAGGTCTCCAGGCGGGCACCGTTGGTGATGTCGACGATGTGGACGAGCTCGCCGGGCAGCAGATCGGCGGCGTCGAGAAGATCCGCGTCGATGGTGACGGACCCCACGTAATGCAGGTCCGCCTGGGTCACCGTGGCACGATGGATCTTGGACTTGAACATAGTACGCAACATTGGGGCACTCCCACACTAGGCTCCCTGCCTGCTTTTTTGCAGGTCAAGGGCTATTTCGACACCCTACAACGAGTCGCACGTTCGGGCAGCTTTCCCCAGGTTCTTCAGGACTCATGCTGACCACTTGCTGACTTTTCTGACGCTTCGTCAGGCCAATGGAGGAGGGTTCCGCGCGCTTCCGTCCCGCACCGCGACGATGGCACAAGCCTACGCATTACCCCCTCAGGGGCATCCCGTGATGACCGTCACTCGAGCGGTCTAGCCAGCAGTCAGAGGCAAAGGCGGTCGACCGGGCGCCACCATGGGTCAGCCGGCCCAGGGCCCCTACTATTCGCCTGAAAAGTGGGTCCCATGGTTCATCGAGGGATCTGAGCGCCGAAGCGGCGCCGCAATATAGCAGTGGGCCGCCGGTTAGCGAAACCGGCGATTCTCATGACCATGGCTATAGCTCGTCCGGTGACCCTTGGCGGTGGCACAGGGCGATGTCAAAGACCCGCGCCGACATCAACTCGTCGCGCAGGCGCTGTAGCGTCGAGCCCGTCCTCCTGGACACTTCTGAGGTCGCTGCGACGCTCAGCATGTCCACTAGCTGGGTCTATAGGGAGGCATCGAAACTGGGCTTGAAGGGTTACAAGCTCGGCCGAGGGAGGAACGCCAAGGTCCTGTACAAAAGGGCCGAAATCTTCAAATGGTCGGAGCAGCAGAAGATCCATTAATCGCCGCTCCTGCCTCTCCTCCACTTCCATGATCGGCAGTCTCCGGCGCGTCCCGAACCCCTCCGGGACACCCACCCCGTTCCGAACGAGTGAACGCGGGCTTATCCGCGTACAGGCTTGCCCGTCACGTCCACGCTGATCACGACGGTGGCGCAACAAGCCCCACGCGGTCCTGAAGGGATCTGGTCTCTTCTGCGGCGGGCCGTGACAGCGAACACCGTCTTCCCCAGCCGGGACCACCTCGTCCGGGCCGTCCGCAGCGGCCTGCGACACATCCAGTACACACCACCGCTCATCGATGGATGCCTGGACGGCACTGGCCTGTCGTTCACGACGTAACACTCCCCGACAACTCATCGGAAAGGTCAGTAACGCATCTGACGGGAAATAGGGCACCAACACCACCGGCGCAGCCGAGGCCAACACTACGGACGAGGCCAAGTCATCAGCAATTCCAGTGGCAATTTTGGTGCAGAAGCTCAACGTGGCGGGGTAAACCAGCACCGTGTCCGCCCAGCCTGCCAAGAAGAGACGCTGTGTTCCATCACTGTCTTCAGGCGCCCGTCCAGGCCCGGCGACAGGATGGCCCGTAGCGCTGGCAAGTGCTCGAGACCGTCGTCGATGCCCGTTCGGTGATGAGCGCGTGGACTTCGGCTCGGAAATGACTGCGCAGGGCCGCGGCCCAAGGGGCTATGTGCTGCGTCTGCACCTCCGGTGACGACGAGCAGAAGTCGGCGCAGACGTTCCTCAGACGCCTTCCCCCCGCCCCGCAAGGCAGAACTCGGTGCCACTCTCCTTGTCTGACACTGGACATGTTCCCTTCCGGTTCCTGGGCAGAGGCCTGCATCGCGGTGTGCGCCACGGTCCGCCACTTCCGGCCTTCGAATCCGCCGGTGCTGGCGGGCCAACTGGCGTCAAGGCGCGCTTCAGAGCAATGGTCAAGACCTATGGAGCGGACACGGGCCGGACGTAGAAGGCGGGTCAATGGGCCTGGCTCAGGTACACCGATCGAGCTCAAGCACCGGTCGCCCCGACGGCGCACGCCAGCATTGACTTGGCGTCGTCCACTGGGACCACGATCGTCCGCGCTGGCCGTCGCGCGCCCCACCGGATCGGCACCTCAACCGGCTCCTCACACAGGACCGTCACTTGCTCCCGGCCGGATGCAGGAACTATGAACCGGTCGGACGTAGCGCCTTCCCTCGGCTGCCCCTGCGCGGGCTGTTCCAACGTGATCGAGCGTACCGTTGACAGCGGGATCTCCAACTCGTGGTGAAGGCCCCAGCGTACGATCAGGCTTTCGGCACGCAGCAAGTGGGGACGCACACCGCCGGCCAGGCCCATAGTGGCTGTCAGCAAGGCTGCGTAGAGCAGGATGACTCCCAGGACAATGCGCAGGACTCCCGAGGCAAGGGTCATCAGTACGACCAAGCCCGCCGCCAGGAGAAGTGCCGCTACGCCGATCAGGGCTTTACGGGACGCGCTGCCGTAGGGCATTTGCAGGTCGCCAGGGCGTGGCCGTTCGGTACGTCGCAACAGCACGAGCGCCAGCACCCGCAGGACGCTCAGTTCCCTGCGGACCATGGCGGCCATGGGCTCGGGCATCAAGGAGAATGCGGCGGTGCTGAAGGAGTCGGCCCGGGATTCGCCTGCGGCGCGCAGGCGGCGGTACAGAGTGATGAGGGCTGCTCCGGCAACAAGGGCCAGGACTGCGAGGGTTCCCTCCGTCACGATGAGGATGACGGCCGCGATACGCCAGTCAAGCAGTCCCGTGCTGACCAAGGCAATCTCGGCGAGTAGCACCAGCACGCCGATCCAGCGCAGTGCCCGCATCCATCGGGATGGCTTACGCGGAACGTCTGCTTGCCCCTGTGCGACGTCCTCTGGGGTGTCGTTCCCGACGGGCACTGTGGTCTTGGTCTGCCCTCCGCCACGCAGTGTCTGAGCACCCGACGCGGGGTCAACGGCAAAGATGCGGATCTCCCTTACCAGGGACGTGCCTACCTTCGGCAGGGCCATCTCCACCGGCGGGTCCAGGGTCACCGCCAGGTTAGTGATGCCCGTCATCGGCACTGACAGGACGCCGTCTGTGACCTCTGCTGTGCGCTTCTGTCCGCTCATGGAACGACGTTCGGTCACCTTCGCCACGTGATCCAGCGGGACGGAAACCTCGAAGACCGCACCGTAGTTGACCGTCAAGGCCCCCTTCTCCACCCAGTGCGGAAACGCGCGCAGAGCGACGACCAACGGCAAGATCACGAGTAGCCCCAGCAGGCCAAGTACTAAGGCGAGCGCTCTGGCCCATGTTGCGGAAAGTATGAAGTCGAGCAGCACGATCTCCACCACGGACGAGAGCGTGATCAGAACCACTGGCATCATGACGCTGCTCTGGTAGGGGATCGCCCTCGGATCCGCAGCGCGTCCGCCCCTACCCCGGGACGGCCACAGCGCGCGTGCAGCCTTGGGCCAATTCAGCCCGTGCGCGGTAATCATCGCGCCCTCCGAAGCGGCCTGGTCGTGACGCATGCTCTCCACCTTCTCACCTCGGTACTTTAAGCAAAGAAATACCCATGCTGAGTTAAAAATAGCCCCACACACTCAGGAGTTCCGGCTCTCTGGGAAGGTCGCAGCATCTCCTTCGCCCGGTCTGGACCGGGAGGCCGGCGGGAGGCGTTCCAAGCGCATCCGGATAGCGCCGAAAAATTCCCCCACACCGAGGCTGCGCCCAGGCGGCCGTCCCCGAGCTTGGGCATGGGCGTGAGGGCGAACTGCACGTACGTGCCACGGTCTTACGACCAGCAGACCGGAGTTGGTCCTGCCGGCCTTTGGGCGCACAGACATGGCGATGCAGCCGATGGCGACGGTGACGCGGAGCTCGTTGGACCATGCAGACCGGAACCCTGCACCACGAGCATGCTGTGCAGCGAGCGCTGACCGGAACGCAGCACGAGGCCAGGCCGTTCGGCAGCGGATGCGTCAACGAGAGCTTAGTGCCCCGTAATGGACCGGCCGTGTGCCAGGCGCGCTGGTGGCGCAGGACGCCATCGCGATAGCTGCGGGCTGCGAAGTACATCGCGCCGTATTTCGTCGAGGTCTGGGTGAAGGTGGGCCAGAGCCGGAACGCCGTAAGGCTGCAACCGCCTCACTCGTAGGCGAGGGATCCCTAGTGCCAGCCGGGTTGGTACCCTCGCCGAGCTCCTTGACGAAGGTGCTGATGCTCCAGAGTAGAACCTCTGGCCGCGGACTCTTGGAGGACCGCCCCACGCAGTGCCAGTGTCTCGTCCGGCGGCAGCACGTCGACAGGGAAGACCAATCCGTTGTCGTGGGACGCTGTTCTCTGCTGCGGGGGCACTCCTGGCGTCCGGCCCGTCACTGGTGTTGCCTGAGGATCTCGGCGCCCACATCGAGTTCTCGTTCGAACTCGGCCACGGAAGGCAACCCCAGTTGGGCGCGCCGCGCCTCGACTCCGGCAAGGTCCTCCACCGGGAGCATACGATAGCGGCCGTCTTTGCCGCGCGCGTACTGGGTGCCGTAGCGGGTGGGCACGCCCGTGTGTAGGTGGATGCGATCGACCAGGTATGCGATATGCGCAGGCGTCGCGTCACCAGCATCCACGGCCTCGATAAGAAGTTCCAGACCGTAGCGTTGCAAGGGCCGGTCTCGGTCAGCATGTTGGACCAGCAGGGCCGCATCGTCCGAACCCTGCACACCCACCATGCGGTGGCCTGGCCAGCCATGTTCGCGCAGCACCCGCCAGATCCACTGCTGATTCTCCGTGTCCACGGCCATCCAGCGCGCCACATCGGCGGTCGACTTCCCGGGTTTCCTGCGCACATCCTGATCCAGTTCGGCGCGCCGGCGCAGTTCGGCGGCAAGGCCCGGCTCGTGGCATGCGGTGGCAGTTGCCGGGGTGGAGGTCATCGCACTCGCTCCGCAACGATGAAGTCCCGCGCCATAAAGGGTGTGTCGGAACCGTCGTCCTGTCCGGTGGTGATCCGCTCGGTCTCCTTCACCACGAAGCCGTACTCCGCCAACTCGGCGGAGAGTTCGGCCGGGCCGTCGAGGCGAAAGCGGAATCCGGTCAGGAAACGGCGAGTATGCCCGTCGGAGCTGACGAGTTCCGCGTACATGTTGGTGTATTGGGTGCGCTGGGGAGCATCCCGCCGTGAGCCGATCAAGACGAAGCCCGAACGTTCACGCAACCGTATGGGACAACTCAGTACCCGTTCGGTCACCCGCTCCTCGTCCAGGGCCGGGGTGTGGTCAAACAGTAGCCGCCCGCCGGGGCGCAGGTGGCGGCGCACCGCCTGTAGCAGGGCGTCACGCGCGGCACCGTCGAACAGGGTCAGGCTGAGTCCGCCGATGACGACGTTGTCGTAAGTACGGCCGAGTGCGATTTCGGTGACATCCGCGTGCAGCCAGGTGATCCTTCCAGCGGTTTCCTCGTCAGCCGCATCTGCCAGTGCCCGGGCGGCGGCCAGTTGAGTGTGCGACAGGTCCACGCCCGTGACGCGGTGGCCGCGCCGGGCAAGCTCGAGCACCGACCGGCCGCCGCCGCAGCACAATTCCAGCGTGTCCGCGAGCCCGGCGCTGGTGTGCTCCGCGAACCAAGCGCTGTCGTCCTGCGCCTGAGTGACGAGCTTGGTGTACAGCGCCCCGAGGACTCCGTCAAAAGGCGCTGTCACCCGGGTCTCGGGCAGGTTAAGGGCGTGGATGCCTGCGAAGGGCTCGAACAAGTCATCGGCAAGGTCTGGCATCTGTCCGTCACGCACCTTTCGTGTTGTCGCGCCGGGCAGACTCGTCGTGATCGCGGCGCCCGAACGCGTACGCCGCTTTGCCCAGCCTCGTGGGATCGAATGTCCTGCGGATGAACGGGCCGACTTCAGTGCCGGAGAACTCCGAGTCGACGACCACCGTCAGCCGGCCCGCCTCCCAATCGGCCAGCGCCGCCTCCAGATCGGTACGCATCCCGAGGCACTGGCCGTGGATGGTGGCGTTCTTCGAAACCAGGCTGGTCAGCATCGACACCCAGTGCCCGCCCGGCACATCGGTACCAGCCATTTCATCGTGCGGGCCGCCGGCCAGTCGGCAGGTCACGTACTGGCCGTGGAAACCGATCAGCTTCACTGCAGTCAGGACATGGGAATCACAGAACGGGTCGACGACCGCATCGAATCCACGGATCTCGCGGGCAAGCCCTGCCAGGTCCTTAAGCTCGGCAGGATCGGTGGGATCGAAGGACCGCAACACGCCCAGACTTGCCAGCAGTTCCGAGCCACGGCCACTGCGCGACAGGCAGTAGACCCGTGCGCCGCGCCCGCAGGCAGCGCTGATCGCAAACAGGCTCGTCATCGAGGTGGCGGCGGTCACCAGTACGGTGCTGTCCCGGCCCACCTCAGCCCGTCGCAGCATTGCGTACGCCGTCTGGGCGCCAATCGAGAACGATGCCGCCTGTGCCTCGCTCATCGCAGCCGGGACGGGGACCAACCGGGAGTAGTGGACCCGCTGCAGTTCACGTGAGGCGGTGTTGGTGACTACGCCCGCCGATACGGTGTCGCCGGGCTGCGGCGGCCAGTCCATCGACGGGATCACCCGGTCTCCCCCACGCAGCCCGCGGACGGCGGAGCCAGTGGCGACGACTTCCGCGACGAAGTCGGAGCCGAAGCCACGCCCCCGGTCGTGGGTTCCTTGAGCGTGCTCACCTAGAGCCAGGGCCGTATCACGGTAGTTCAGTGAGAAGGCCCGTACGCGTACCAGTACGTACTCGCGGTTGTAGTCGGCCGCCGGGTCGAAGGCGGTGTCGGTCGTCTCCGCCAAGCCGAAGCGCAACGACTGCCCCCGGACCGTGTGTTCCGCCACAACTGACCAGTGGTCCGGGGGCGCGCCCTGGCCCCCGTCAACGACCAGAATTCTCATGTGTAGTTCCTCAATTTTTCGATACGACCTTGGTCCTGCCTCGGTACTGGTCTCAGTACCAGCGCAGTACAGCCGCGCCCGCAGTCATGCCGGCGCCGACGGCCACCAGCGCCACCAAGTCCCCCCGCTGGAACGGTCGCTCCTCGTGTGCCATCGCCAGCGCGACGGGGACGGAGGCCCCAGCGGTGTTGCCGGTCTGGATTCCGTAGCGTGGAACGATGTGGTCGTCCAGTCCGACGGACTCCGCCAGGGCCCCGACGAGGCGCGGGTTGGCTTGGTGCACGATCACCCGGTTGAGCTGATCCATCCGGGCCCCGGCCTTGGCCAGTGCGGCACTGAGGACCTTGGGGCCCATTTCCAGGACGACTTCGCCCACCCCGCGGCCGTTCATCTCGAACCAGCCCTCGCCGGGCGGGGGCACGGTGGCGTATAGGGCCTGCGAGCCATCAGCCCACAGTTCGGTCGCGAGGATTCCGTAGCCGTTGGGAACAGGGCCTAGCTGGACTGCTCCCGCGCCGTCGCCGAACAGGGGGGCGGTTCGGCGGTCGGTGGGGTCCACGAAGCGTGTGAAAACGTCCGCACCGATTACCAGCGGGGTTCGTGCGACGCCGGAGGCAACCGTGCCTGCCGCCATGACCAGCGCGTAGATGAACCCGGAGCAGGCGGCGTTGATATCCAGCGCCGGGATCCCGGGCAGGCTCAGCTGGTCCTGGACGAGGCAGGCGGTGGCCGGCACCGGGCGGTCCGGGGTGATGGTGGCGAGCACAATCAGGTCCGGAGCAACCGGCGAGTGCGCAGCGACTCGCCGGGCCACCCGGGTGGCGATGTCGGATGTGCGTTCGTCTGGTGCTGCTCGGTGCCTCGTCTGGATCCCGATGCGGTCGCGGATCCACCCGAGGTCGACACAGGTGGCGGCACCGATCGAATCGTTCGTCACCGGTTCACCCGGCAGGTAGGCGGCCAGGGCGACGACTCCAAGGCCGGATCCCCCCTGTGGGTCGGTGGTCATTTCCACCATCCCATCTGCTGCGTCAGGGATGCTTTGTCCGTTTCGCACGTTTCCTCGATCAGGAGTCCGTCCGACAGCCGGGCAATGTTGATGCCCCGCACGCTAATCAGTCCCACGTCGGGGACATCGCGGACGATGATCCGCAGGCCGGGGCCCAGCTGCTCGATGTCGTTCAGCCGCCCAGTCAGCTCCCAGCGGTAGACGACCAAGTTGCCTTCGCAGACGACGTGGGTGGCGCACATGGCGATGTCCGTCAGCAAAGCCTGGTAGGTGAGCACGTCCTGGGCGAATTCCTCGCGACCACGCATCATCAGCTCGGCGCGCTCATCGAGCAGCACGTAGTCGGCGTGGATGAACTTCGGCACCAGATCTACGCGCCCTTGGGTCCAGACCTGTTCGAGGAGATCGCCAATCACCTCGGTTGCTACCGGGTCACTGGCCGGCGCGGTCATCACGGGGTTACCTGCTTCTCCAGCGCGGCCGCTCCCTGCCATTCGCCACGGAGCATGGCCATGACGATGGCGTCAGCCCGGAGCTCCGGACCCACGGGCATGTGCTCGCGGGCGATTCCCTCGCGGACGAAGCCCAGCCGATCGCACATGGCCAGGGATGCCGGGTTGGTGACTGCGACATGGCCACTGAGGCGGTAGACCTCCTTGTCCGCGAAGAGCGCGTCGAGTGCCACTGCCATGCAGGCAGTGCCAATCCAGCGGAATGGCAGGTCGCCATGGCCTGGAGCATTGATCGTTTCCCCGCTCCACACGCCGGAGGTCCCGGTCGGCGCGTAGAGCTGGATCGACAAGGGGCCATGGCTCGGAAGTTCGATGAACCAGCCCTTGATCAGCCCTTGGTCGATCAGAGGAAGCACTTGATCGCGGATGATCTCGTCTGTCCCGGTGAATCCGGACTCGGCCATCTCCTCGATACGTTCATTGGAGATGAACTTGTCGAGCAGCAGTTGGTCGTTGGTGGTGGCGGGGCGGGCAACGAGTTCACTGGGCAACAAGCGACGCTTCTGGCTGGCCATCGTAGTCCTTCTGGGAGTGGGGTCGGGAGGGCGCGGGGGAGTGGGGCGGCGGGACCGTCGAGGACGCTGCGGACCGGGCAATCAGACCGGCCAGGGCGCGCAGCACCATGTCCGGGGAGGCGCACGCCCCCGGGGACTTCTCCCAGTTCGAGACGGAATAGCCGATGACGGGACCGACGAGGTTGTGGCCGTCTTGAGTCAGCAGCCGCACTGCGCGCCGGAACGGGCCACCGTTGACGGCCGCACTGGCCACTGACGGGGCGAACAGGACTGGCGCGCCGGTGGACAGCACGATGGCGGACGGCAGAGTATCGGCCAGGCCGAAGGCGCACCGGGACAGAAAGCTCAAGGTGGCGGGCCAGACAATCACTGCCTCGGCCCAGTCACCCCAGCTCACGTGGGAGGGGCTGCTCTCTCCCGACCAGTCGGGGGCGATCACCGGGCGGCCCGAAATCACCTCCAGTGCACGGGGTGACACCATCTCGCGGGCGGACCGTGTCAGGCAGACGGCGGTATCGGTTTCGAAATGCTGCCGCAAGAGGGTGACGAAGGCGGGCAGGTGGCAGGCTCCGATAGCACCCGTGCCGATGACGAGAACGCGCTTCACCCCAAGGGTCGCGGGAAGCTCGGAGGCATCGGCCTCTTCAGCGACGGGGGCTTCGGAGGGGGCGATCCCAGCAGCGGACGGCCCCGGGGAATTGGTCTCCTGGTTCATATCCGTGCCGGCTCCACCGCGCGTGCGGCATCGATGGTTCGTCGGGCGTCGGCCCACGACACCGCAAGTCGCGCGAACACCGCTTCCACGCCCTCATCCCCCGACGCGGTCCACTCCTCGACCACAGCGCGCGACCAGTGGTAGCCGATGCTGCCCGTCAGCACCCCCCGGGATGGCTCGGAATCAAGCGCGACGCCGACGCCGTCCGCCACCTGGGCGCTGAAAC
This sequence comes from Streptomyces sp. NPDC003379, assembly GCF_053589195.1. NCBI lineage: Bacteria > Bacillati > Actinomycetota > Actinomycetes > Kitasatosporales > Streptomycetaceae > Streptomyces > Streptomyces sp. NPDC003379. The sequence goes on from NZ_JBSFRK010000024.1 coordinate 102,274, forward strand.
CGGGGGCGTGGCCCTGTAAACCGTCGAGGCCGGTCAGGCAGTCGAGGATCCGGTGGATATCGTGGGCCGCGCTGTAAACGACGATGCCGTCTGCGCGGTTCAGCATCTCTGTCGATCCACCGATCTTGGTCGAGAAGGTCACCGCAGCACCCTCCAATGATCGGATAATGGCGCACCACAAGGCGATGGCCTGATCGGCTTGTGCGTTCACGTATATGCGGGCGTCCGGCTTCTCCGTGAACCGGCCGGGCGGATTCCACTGCAACCACCGTGCATCCATCGGAGTGTTCAGTGGGCTGGCTCTAAACGTTGTCTCACCGGACTCGGACACTTCGGCGTCAGCGGCTGGGACGAGGACCTCGATGCCATCCGGGCAGCGGACCGTAACGTGCTCCGGTGTCCGGTTCAGGAAGGTGAAGCCCTGTAGCTCGAAAGTCAAGTCTGACAGGCTCCGCAATGCCGCTTCACTGAACTCGGAAAGCTCTTCCCGGTTGGATGAGAATGCACTCTGCGGATTCAGTTGCCTAGTATGGATTGCACTGTAGATATCCTCGATCAGGTCTTCACGGAGTGAGGCTGTGAGGTTCTCCCTTGGATCGCTGGTAGCCAGCAGTTCGCCGATTGCCAGGCGGACTTCGTCGAGGTTCCGACGGTCACGCGCGTCCATCGATAACCTCCCAGCGAGCGGGGTCGAGTAGAAGTCCCCGTCCTATCTCGTAAAGTGCCGAGACAATGCGGTCGCGGCTTGTCATGGAGGCACGCATGAAAGCCCGTGCGAGCAGTCCGCAGCCGACTGCGGAAGCCAGCAGTTCCCTGTCGACTTCCTGTCCACCGCCGTCTCGGTATCCGTTCAATGCGGAGTGAACGAGTCCGGCACCGCGCGTCATGGCCGCGGAAAGAGCGGGCCGTGCCTGGTGTTCACTTGGAGACGCAGAGAGGCAGTCCATGAGAAGTGCGCTGCACAGCAACCCCAGATCCGTCTCCGGCTGCCCTAGGCCGGCGCTCTCCCAGTCGATCAGGAGCGGGAGGCCGTCCGATGTGACGACGACATTGTTGGTGCGGGCATCGCCGTGGCACCACACGGCCGGTCGCGCCAGGAGATCGCGGGTCCGCCGTCCGCGTTCGCGAAGTTCGGCGTCACGGTGGAAGGTGCCGACCAGTCCGCGCTGCACTGGGGAAAGCCCAGCCCACAGTCGTACCGGGAGCGCGCCCCACGGCGGCGCTTCGACTGTGACCGCGTGCTGCCCGGGCGGTAGCGCACCGTGGAGCACAGCCAGTGCACGTCCCGTAGCTGCCAGGCACCCATCGGGCTCACTGCCGTCCTGTATGCGTAGATCCAGCCGGGGGCCCGGCACATGGTCGAGAACGGGCCGCCCCATACGGGTGCCCACGACAGCCGGAGCGACAGTCGTTCTCGGGTGCACTCGTAGGCTGGCGGCCCATTGCGCCACATCGGTCTCCGTGGGCCGCGTGATACCGACGGTTGGTGATGCGACGACAGAACGCGGCGGGCCGAGCGTCGGTGGCATGGTGGACGGCGGGGCTGGTGGGCGCATCGGACAGGACCTTTCTGCGGTGTGCCGCTGGGGTGCGGTGACGGGGCGGCCTACCGCCCGTCACCGCACCCCAGCTAGTCAGTCAGGGTCCGGTCAGCAGTGGGCGGTGACCGTCCAGACGACCGAGCTCTTGGCGACCGGCATCTGCGACGGGTCGATCTCCAGTTCGGCCAGGCCGCCGACCGTCTCGTCGTCCAGCAGGGCGGACAAGATGTCGTCGACGACCAGCTCAGGGGTGTTCTGCATGGCAATTCCTCCAGCTTGTTTTGAACGCACCTCGAATGAGAATGCGAGTGATCCGGGGATTTTTCGGATGCCGAAAAGAACTCCGGAAAAAATGATGCATGCGTGCGCACGGACTGACTGGAGAAGCGAAATGTAATGACATCTCGCTTCACTGAATCCTCCCGTGCGACTCTGAGTCGTTTTCCGACACAGCCAACACACATCAGGAATGTGGGGAGTCAGTGCGTGATCAGCATCTGCTCCAGGAAGGAAGCTCAAAGGGGCCGGCGGGAATATTGATCTCGCACGGTTGCAACTTGAGCGCTTGACGACTGCGCGCATGAAGTGCGGTGTATCACAATCCGCGTGGCGCTGAAGTGTAGTTTTTTACCCGGTCCCGGGGAACCACGGTCGCGGGCGGAGCCATCGGATCATCCCGATCCGCTTTCCAGGAAGAGACGACTCGCCATCTCCCAGTAAAGCGCTGGCATCTTCACCCAACCATGAGTTCCTTAACACATGTCCCCCGACAATTGTGAACCAGTTTCATTGGCGTGCATGAACCGTGGCGCTGATGTGAACGCTAGATCGGCTTCAAGAGATCGTCAAGGACGAGTCAAAGCAAACAAATGGATCCAAGAATTCCAGAAACCTCTTTCGTGGCGGTATGACCGAAATACAAACCGGCAAATAGGACACAAGGGGTGTGCGGGGCGTGAAAAGATTGAGTCGCATGCTTCTAATATGAACTCGTAAAAAGATCTTGTTGAAGTGTCCCGGTCGGCCGATCTGCGGGCTATTTCCAGCCATGGGCGTCGAATAACGGCTCAGCCATGAATCGGAGAATACGGTGCCTCCCACACCGAGTTCCCCACGGCAGGGCCCCAACGGGCATTCTGCCCCGGTTGCAATCCCACCGCATGAATCAAGACATCATGACCCGGGTTCCCCGCCGCTTGGCGCACTGTGCCCGGAAGGTTCGGCTCGGGAGGCGAGGCCAGGTGCGGAATGACCGAAGCAGAGATCAGGGAAGCAGCGGCAAGCGCGCGAGGACCTAGAGCCGGGCGGGGAGCCCCCCGCTCTCAACCTCTCGGCCCCCGGGTGGGAACAGCTGGAAGAAGCGCGCGCCGCACAGGAAGGCAAGGGCGTCAGCCGTGGCCCTTGTGCTTGCCCGCCTCGGCGTCATCCTGACGATGCAGCCCTTGGGACTGTAAAACGTTCGGCGTAACTCCCGATCATGGGAGATGCATCGATGACAGCAACAACGTGACCGAGGCCGAGTCCATAGAGCCGTCTGAGACGGTGTCGGCGAAGTCTGTGGACGACCGTCTGATCGATGAGCTGGTGGGCCGGGCTCAGGCTGAGGGCCTCCGGCTGACCGGCGAGGGCGGGCTGCTCCAGCAGCTGACGAAGCGGCTGCTGGAGTCCGCTCTCAAGGGCGAGATCACCGACCACCTCGGCTATGACAAGCATGCTCCGGCCGGGAAGAACAGCGGCAACTCCCGCAACGGCACCCGCGCCAAGACCGTGCTGACCGATGTCGGGCCGGTCGAGATTACCGTGCCCCGGGACCGGGAAGGCAGCTTCGAGCCGAAGATCGTGAAGAAGCGGCAGAAGCGGCTTTCCGGCGTGGACGAGATGGTCATCTCGCACGCGGCCAAGGGCCTGATGACCGGTGAGGTCCAGGCCCCCCACCTGGCCGAGGTCTATGGCGCCGAGGTCTCCCGTCAGACGATCTCCACGATCACCGACAAGGTCCTCGACGGCATGGCCGAGTGGCAGAACCGGCCCCTGGACGCCGTCCACCCGGTGCTCTTCATCGACGCCATCCACGTGAAGGTCCGCGAGGGCGCGGTGGCCAACAGGCCCATCTATGCGTCTTTCCGCTATGCCGCCCGCCAGGACTGGGACAAGATCGCCCAGGTCCTCAAGCCCGTCTACACCACGGCGACCGAGGAGGCCGCCCTCGACCGGTTCACCGAGTTCGCCGACGCCTGGGGCCGGAAATACCCGGCGATCGTCCGGCTCTGGGAGAACGCGTGGGAAGAGTTCACCCCGTTCCTCCGCTTCGACACCGAGATCCGCCGCATCGTCTGCATGACCAACGCCATCGAGTCTGTCAACGCCAGGATCCGACGGGCGGTCAAGGCCCGCGGCCACTTAGTAACTCCAACAACCTGAGTTACACCGTTCTTTTGACAGGCCCGGTCTTGCCGGGGTGTGGATCCTCGCCATGTAGTAGGCGGCAGTGTCGGCGGTGGGTGCGGCTCCTTTGGAGGGACGGTGTTCATGCTGTCCGGCGCTCACCTCGGCCGCGCTCCTCGCGCCCTGGTCGCGGCCGACATGGGCCTCGGACTGCGCGAGGGGCGGTCCGCGGAACGCCGCAGGTGAGACGTCTGCATCACGATCGCGGAGCGCGGTCCCTCCAAAGGAGCCGCACCCACGGTCGAACCATCGCATCGGTGCCGCCCGGCCAGGGCACCTGACACCTGACACCTCAACCAGATCCTGTTACGAACTCTGAACAGGTCGGCCGTGCCCGCGGCCCACAGTGAAAACCACCTTTCCCCAAAGCCCACCGCCGGCCATCTGCTCGAACCCGGTGCGCGCCTGCTCCAACGGCAGTACGGAGCCGATGATCGGACGCACCTTCGCCGCCCCGCAGAAGGCGATGAGGTCGGTCAACTGACGCCGCGTACCCAACGTGGCCCCGAGCACCCTCAACTCCTCCGCCACGATGCGGTCCAACCCGAGGTCCGGCAGTTCCGCGCCCGAGGTGGCTCCGGAAACGACCAGAGTCCCCCCGGGACGCAGCGAGTCGATCGAGTGCCGCCAAGTCGCCGCCCCTACGGTCTCCATCACCGCATCGACCGGAGCTGGAAGCTTCGCCCCCGCCTCGAACGCTGCGTCGGCACCCAATTGCAGGGCCTGATCGCGCCTGGCCACGCTCCGGCTCGTGACCCAAACGCGCAGGCCGGCCGCCCGGCCCAGCACGACAAGCGCGGTGGCGACACCACCGCCCGCGCCCTGCACCAGCACTGTGCCACCAGGCCACGCGCCAGATTCCACCATGAGCATTCGATAGGCCGTCAGGTATGCGCCAGGCAGACAGGCCGCCTCCTCAAAGGACAGCTCTGGTGGCATGGGCAGCAGATTCCAACGGGGGACGGTCACCCGCTCGGCAAATGTCCCGTCGTACTTCTCTGCCAGCACTGAAGGCCGCTCCCCCGGTGCCACGCCGTGGCCGGACTCTCCGATCACACAGTGGATGATCACCGGATTGCCGTGCTCGTCATACCCGGCGCCGTCGGAGCCGAGCACAAGTGGCCTGCGCCGCCCTGGATGGATGCCCACGCCCCGCAGCGTCCACAGGTCATGGTGGTTGAGGGCCGCGGCGCTGACCCTGACAGTGTCCCAACCTGGGCCGGGCGCGACCGGATCGGGTCGCTGCCCCATTTCCAGCCCGCTGAGCGGTCTTTCGGGATCGAAGCGTGTGACGGTAACGGCGAACATGACCCACCTAAGCAATCAACGAGGAGGCAGCCGCAGGGCACCGTCGAGGCGGATCGTCTCACCGTTCAACATGCCGTTGCCGACCACGTGCTCGACCAGTGAGGCGAACTCGTCGGGCACTCCCAGCCGCTCCGGGTGCGGTACCTGGCCACCCAGTACGTCCCGCACGGTGGCGGGCACGGCGCTGAACACCGGCGTGTCGAACAGCCCCGGCGCGATAGTGACAACCCGAATCCCATGTACGGACAGCTCGCGCGCCAACGGGAGCGTCATCCCAACAATCCCTGACTTCGCGGCGGCGTAAGCGGCCTGTCCGACCTGACCGTCCCAGGCCGCAATGGACGAGGTATTGACGATGACTCCCCGGTCTTCCTCGGCTGCTGGGTGCGCAACGATGCGCGGGACAGCCAGCCGGATCACGTTGAACGTGCCGACCAGATTCGTCCGCACCACCGTTTCGAACTCGGCGAGGGGCATCACCCCGGACCGATTCACCAGCCGCCGGGCGTGCGACACCCCGGCACAGGAAACCACGATTCGCAACGGCCCCAACCTGTCGGCGGCGTCCAGGGCTCTGGTCACATCGGACTCGTCGGCCACGTCCCCCGCGACAAAGAGGGCCCGTGAGCCTAACTCCTTGGCCACGGCTCTACCCGCCGTCTCGCTTCTGGCCATCAAGACGACACTCGCCTCGGATGCGACCAGCCGCCGGGCAGTAGCCAGCCCTAGACCTGAACTGCCACCAGTGACCAGCGCCACCGATCCGGGGATTCGCACGAATGTCCCTTCGAGTAACGCTCACGTAGGATGCTCAACTCGACCGTCGGTGACGAGTCTTAGTGATCATTAATCGCGGTGTCAATGAGATCGCAGCACGGTCGGCTTCACCGCGGCGTGCGCGCGGCACGGCCCACGTACTCCGCCCGGCAAGGTTGAGGGCGGCCGCCAGCCGTGAGTTCGTGGGCTCCCAGTACGCCAGATCCCTGCACGGGCTCGGCCACGCGCAGCTGCGTCGGCGGACGGGGCCTTCGCCGAGCGGCCAGCCGCACCGCAGGCCGGGCGTGGTGGAACACCTCTAGTGGGGGCATCGCGTACCGCAGCGCCTGCGCCTGTGCGGCGTCCCAGCGGGCCCGCTGCTGCCTCTGGTACAGCCACACTATGCCGGCTCCCGCCGCTGCCACTCCCAGGGCGACGAGAATCCACCAGTTCGCCAGCAGCCAGTTGACGGCCGACACCACCAGGCCCACGCCCACGAGCCCGGCCACGACGTGCTCTGCGTGACGGACTGCGCGAGTTGCTTCAGGAAGTCCCCGATGCCCTGCCCGACCGGGGTGGGCGCGATCAGGATGCCCAGGCACAGCGCCTGCGGGACCGGCGGGGTCGGCGCGTCCCCGCCGGTACGGGTGTAGCGGTCGGGGTCGAAGTCCCGCACGACCCTGATCCACCTCGTGGCCGGCCAGGCGCGGCAGGAGAGCGACCGCCGCCTCGACCTGCACGTCGTAGGCGGTCACCGTTCCCTCGGCCGCCAAGGCGGCCAGCAGTTCCTCGTCACCATGGACCAGGAGCCGGCCCCTCAGCCGTTTGCCGGAGGCTGCTCGGTGCCCGGCCCGTCCGAACCCCGCCGGCCGAACCCGCACGCCCGGGCACCGACATGCCTGATATGCCCGACGGATGACCCCGTCCCGCCCTTCACGCGCGAACGCCGACCGGTCCTCCCCGGGGTTGCCCTCCACGGCCCCCGTACGCACGATCCCTCTCCTGTGCGCCGCGACACGCGCTCTCCGGACGTATACCCGTCACGCTCCGCTGACCGATCCCGGGCGACAGAAGGAACGTGACCAGCAGTCACCGTGAGGGGCCCACCTAAAAGTGAGGTTCCGCACGCGTTGCAGCCTGGACGGTCGGCCACGAGAACCGCCGGCCAGCCAGCAGATCATCCTGCGGTATCCGGATCAGGCCGGGGTTTACGGCTACGGGAGAACTGTTTGACCCGCTCCACACGTGATCGATGCGGGCCACCTGCTCCCCGCCCTCCGGCCGTCGCCACATGCAACTCCACACCGCCGTAACGATGTTGGGTTGGCCGGACGGCGGGCTGTTCAGTTCCCCCGCCAGAATGGGGCGGTTGTCGGGTTCAGCCTGAACAGCAGCTCCACCTCCCCCGCTCCACCAGCATGGTGACCAGGCAAGGAGATATTCCGCCGAGTGTCCGTGACTGCCATGCGAGATCGTCGATGTTCACGGGCCCGAGCGTACGAGCGTCCGCTGGCAGGCCTCGTCGACCAGCCGGGCTGGACCACCCGTTCTGCGCCAGAAGCACAGGCTGACGGACGGGTTCACCGTCAGACCCCTGCCAGGTTCCGCGGACCCGCGCAGAGGGAAGCGTGGTGCTGCCGTCGCTCGTGCGGCGGCACGGGTCCGGCAGGGAGGGGCTGCCGACGGCGCTCGGTGCAGGAGCAGCCGCCGGGGCCGGGTCACCGCCGACCCGCGCAACGGCGTGCCCCTGGCGGGTTGAGCGCCTTCGCCACAGGCGCCTCCTGGAGGCAATCGGCGGCCCCGTATCGGCAGTATCCGTCATCGCAGCCTCGGCCCGCTCGGCGACGCCCGACGCCGAGCGGTGGCGACTCACGCGAAGAGCTCAGCAGGAAGCAGCCGAAGCCGCCTGCCAGTTCCTGAGCGAACGACCCGACCACTGACCCAAGACGAGTACCACTTCAAAGATCCGCAGCCAGATGCATTCGTGGTGACAGGTGCCGTGCCGAGTGGGCTCGGATTTGAAGAGCGATGACTGGCTGGTCAAAGGATCGCGAACGGGCTGACCGACTCGGATGACCAAGCAGGACGGCAACGTCCCACGAAGTCTGTGAAGATCTCGGAATCGACAACTGTGGGCGGCATCGAGCGATGAGTTCCGACGCGAAGAGAAGTCTTCTTGAGTGCACGTGCTCGTGAGGTGCTAGTAGAGGCACCTCCGCCCAGTCCGCTGGTCGTGGGCACGTACGGATTCGACCAAGCTTGATGACCGGTAAGGGAGACATCAGCGTGAGCGACGTTGTGGTCCACAAGATCGTCCGGCCTGAGCGCGCAATATCGGGCTCGTGGCTGGAGGTGATCGCCTCGAATCTCGACTACCACCGAGCGACCTTCCTACGTCACCGCTGACGGTGGCGACTGGTACGACGAGTCGGACGCCACGCCGGCCAGGGACGTCTACGAGGACTACCTGACGGCGTGCGAGGAGTCGCGTCGGCTATTCGCGAAGGTGACCGTCGACCTCGCGCGCATCGCGCCGAACCCGGAGTTCGGTGACACCGATGTGCGGTTCGTCCTTGAGCACGTGATCGAGGAGTACGCCCGCCACGTCGGCCACGCGGATCTCCTCCGCGAGGCCATCGATGGCGTCACCGGCGAGTAACCGACCGCTGCGCGGCTACTACTGCTGGATTCCCCTTTCGCTGGGTATATGTCCTGGTGGCGGGGTAGTTGAGGGTGCTCGGGGGCGGGTGCTGGGCGATGTTTTATGGGCACGGCCGGAGCGTGACGAGGACGAACAGGCCATCGTTCGCCGGTTGTCGCGGGCACGGAAGGCGCCGCGGGATGCGGTGATGCGGGTCCGGATGATTGAGGTGAGCTGGTCGGGGCTGAGGGTGCCGACGATTGCCGTGGAGCTGGGATGCAGCCAGAAGACGGTCCGCTGCTGGCCGCACCGCTTCAACCGATCGGGCCTGCAAGGGCTGGACGACCTGGGCGGGCAAGGGCCGTAAGCGCCGGATTACGGAGGAAGAACGCTCCAGGATCATCGCCCTGGTCAAGACCGTGCCGCCGGGGCGACTGCGGTGGGAACCCGTTGGAGAACTGTGGGCCTTCGACGAGTCGGGGCCGGCCGAGTGGACACTGGATTCTCTGGCCGCGGCCGAGGGGATCGAGGTAAGCCGCTCACAGGTACGCCGCATCCTGCTCGCCGAAGGCGTGCGCTGGCGCCGCACCCGGTCCTGGACGCGGTCCTGGACGCGGTCCAAGGATCCGCATTTCGTCGCAAAAGGACGAGGATCATCGGCCTCTACACTCACCCGCCCCGGCGACGCGACGGTGATCTGCGCCGACGAGCTAGGGCCGGTGATCCCTCGGACCTTCCCGCCCGCACCCGCCTGGTCACCCGACGGACGCCGGATCAAAGTAGAACTCGACTACAGCCGCGGACCGGAGAGAACCTGGATCTACGGGGCCTTACGCGTCCGGGACGGCCAGCAGATCACCATGACTGCCTCCTCCCGCAACAGTGCCTTCTACCAGCAGTTCCTGCAACAGATCGAGGACGCCAACCCGACCGGCCAGCTCTGGATCGTCACCGACAACCTGTCCAGCCACAACTGCCTGTCCACCCGGACATGGCTCGAAGACCACCCCCGCATCCACCGCGCCTTCATCCCCGTTGGAGCCTGTTGGCTCAACCTCCAGGAAGGCTGGTGGCGCATCTTCCGCAAAGCCGCCCTCGCCGGACAGTCATTCGCCAACCGCAACGACATCGAACCCCCACCGCCAACCCGCCGACTACGGCGGCGATATGTGTACGCCCTTTGAGGAATCCAGCAGTAGTAGTAGCCCTTCGTGCCGTCGAGTAGCTCCCGGGCGATGTCCGCGCGTGCCCTGCGTGTCGCCCCGCCTCCTCGACGAGGTGGATCAGCATCCAGCGGAGGTTGGCGCTGCCGTCGCGGAAGTCGGGGTGGCGGCCGACGTCGTCCAGGTCAGCCGCGGCAACGATCTCGTTGCTGCGGGTGCACTGGGCCTCGTACTCCGCGAGGAGCGCGGCGAGGGGGCGGCCGTCGGTACTTCCACTCTCGACTTGCCACAGACAGAGTAACCGGACTCCGTCCCCACATTGGAACCGAGATGACTTACGTGAGCCTGCCGAACGCCCTTGACACTGTCCGCAGGGCAGAAGATCAAAGACATCGTCGTGCGACTTCGCTCCGAGAGGGATCGCGACCGCTACGGCGCGCTGAGTCACCTCCTGAACCGCAGGATTTCCGATTCAAGCACCAGCCCTCAATCCTCAGAGTGCAAAGATACCGGACAGCGCTCCAACTGATTCAGCCCTGTCCCCTCGATCCACAACTCCTTACCGGCGAGCGACATGTACGGAAAACGGGCCAGGAGACTTCTAACAGCGCACACCAGGAAATCCATGGTGAAACTCCTGCCCAGACAGCTATGAGGCCCGAAGCCGAATGGCGCTGCGCCGGAGGATTCCCGGTCGGGATTGAACTCCTCTGGCCTGTCGTGGACCAGTGGGTCGTTATTGGCCGAACCGATCAATACAATGAGTCGATCGCTGGCTGAGATCGACTTCCCCCCTAGCATGTGCTCCTCGACAGAGAACCGCACCGCGAAGGTCTGGACTGGGTTCCTACGCAGCAATTCCGCTATCCCGCGCCGAAATCCGCCCGGATCCACTGAAGCAGCGGCATCGAGCTGTCCCGCCATGTAACGGCGGGCGGCTTCGTCGGCAAGTATCTCGCGGAGGCACAGAACTACCGCTTGCGGCAGCGGTGTTGCGTCCACAATGATATTGATGGCTCTGGCTGCGGCAGCTGTATCCGAGAGATCACCTCCCTCGCATTTGGCCAGGGCGCCGAGGAGTCTGGCATCCGAGCTGCCAGTCGACACCCTGATCAATTTGCCGATCCGCTTCATGACATCGGATGTGCCAGCCATCTGGTGACTGTCAGCCATGCCATTGACCACGCTCACCGCTGCGGGGATCCATTCATCCCGCGTGCGGATCAGTTCGTCGTCGAGACCTACCCAGTCCCTTAGGAGTACGTCCCAGAGAGGCTCCACCAATGCGGAGACAAGATCCAACGGTTTACTGCTGTCCGGGATTTCGTCGATGATCCTGTCGACGGATTCCTCAAGCGTGTGCCATCCTTCCCTCGACCGCGAGACGGCGGCCGAACTCTCACCACGTATCGCGCGGTGAGTGGAACCGGCGCTGAACTCCAGCCATGACCTGCGTAGCACACGTGCCTCGTCAGGGACGTGTGCTCCGTCTTCCCAGTGCGGATCGAGCGGGTACCTCTCCGCGTTCCGGAGCACCTCCAGCGAGACGTCGCTCGACAGACAGACCCATGATTCGAGATCCTCGAACCACACCAACGACTGCGAACCGGAAAGTTCTCGGTAGTACTCCGCCGGAGAGTTTCTGAATTCCGCCGACCCTGCGAAGACCTCCGACAGGATGCGGGACGTCGACCTCATCACGAACGACTCCTTCGGATCCATGGTTTCAGGCGCCGGCTGCCACGTACTCAAGGGCCGTGAAGAACCACGTGTTCACAGCGGTACTGAGAACCAAGACCTTGTCGCCATCGGCCAGTTCACCGGACTTGATGAGGTGGTCGAGCCCTATCAAGCCATCTGCCGAGTGACAGTGCGAGTAGTAGGCTGCAGGTTCCCGCACCACCCTGTCGAATGGAACGTCGATCACTTCCATCATGCCCTGAACAGCGGAGACGATGTAATTGTTGGCCACGACCGCCGAGTACTCTTCGGGTTCCACTCCGAGACCGGAAAAGGCTCGCTGTATGGCTTCGAAGAACGCGACCGCGACTTCGGGCCGTTCATGCATATTGCTGACCAGGGCAAGTTCGGCGCTGGCTGCTCCTTGGACACCGATGACCCGGAAGCAGGGCCCCTTGCCCGGCTCTCTGGAGACGAGAGCGGTGGCCGCGGCGTCGCTGAAGATTCCGAATCCGTCTTCCTGGAGGCGGAAGCCCTCGGCCGTGGCCTCGGCCGACACCAGGAGACAGCCATCGGACTGGTTCCCGGTCACGAGGCTCCGGCCGGCCAGAAGGAGGCTGCCGAAATTGGCGCACCTGTTCAGCCCTGCACCCATCACCATTGCCCCGTTCAAGCCGGATTCCAACAGGAAACGCAGGGCCGAATCCGGTGCCGGGCCATCGAGTTCACGCCTTGAGTCGCTCGCCAAGAGAACTGTGTCGATGGGGGTTTCCGCAGCCGAAACCGTGCGCTTGGCGCAAACCGAAGCCACTTTCCACAACGGGTCGGCAAAGGAAAGGACTTGACGGATCCCGCCCTCCTTTAGCTTGCTCAGGATCTCTGGGTCCTTCGCTTCGACCACGTTCTCCAGAGGCGTCGGATTCCCTGCCTCGATGCGGATATCGCGCACATAGGACTCGGTCACTTCGAATCTACTCCCTTGGTGGATGTCAATGCCCTGGCATCGGCTCGGGCATCAGGTCCTGCGACGTGCACGCGCCCTGACCATCGTGTTCTGCTGGTGCCGACGCCGCGCCTGAGCCCGTTTCCTGGCATCGTCGACGTCCTGCTCGGGACCGGCCGCCGGTTCGCCGCCGGCACCCGTCGTCCCGGACTCGGTGACGAGCCGGGCCAGTCCCGCGACGGTGAGGACCTCATAGATCTGGGCGACCGTGAGGGTGCAGCCGAGGGCCTTGTTGATCGCCGAAACGAGCGGAATGGCGACCAGGGAGCCGCCTCCCAGGTCGAAGAAGCTGTCGTTGACACCGACACGTTCGATGCCGAGCATGTCCTGCCATGTCCTGCACAGCAGTCGCTGGACCTCGCCCTGCGGCGGCGCGTACGTGGTCGGCACCTCGGGCCGGGGGTGCAGCGTCTGGGGCGTGCCGAGTCCGGCCGGCCATTCCTCGCCGTCCGCGGAGTCCGTGCGCAGGGTGAACGCGTGGTCGATCAGGGACTGGACGTCCATGGGCGACACGGTGAGCTGCGGCTCCTCGGACCACACGAGGACCCGTTCGAGCGCGTCCAGGGCGGACTGCGTGGACATGCCGCGCTCGGCCACGTCTCGGGCCCTCACCTCCGCGAGCGCGTCGGGCACCCTGGTGGTGACAGCCATGCCCGTGTCCCGCCACGGCCCCCAGTCGACGGTGAGCACCCGGTGCTCCGACGGGGCGTGGGCGAAGGCGTCGAGGTAGCTGTTGGCCGCGGCGTAGTCGACCTGCCCGATGTCGCCGACGTTGGCGGCGTTCGAGCCGAACAGGAACAGGAAGTCCAGTTCCCGACCGGCCAGCGCCCGCTCCAGGTGCAGCGTGCCGAGCACCTTCGGGGCCATGGTCCGGGCGGACTCTTCGCGCGAGGCGAGCTGTGCGAGGCCACCGCCGGGCAGCCCGGCCGCGTGGAAGACTCCGTGGACCGCTCCCCATCGGTCCAGCAGGCGGGCGATCGCCGACTCGACCTGCTCTCGGTCGCATACGTCCGCCGTGATCACATCGACCTCGGCGCCACGCTCGCGCAGCGCGCGCAGCTTCTCGTTTCCCTCCGGCGGGACGGGCGTTCGGGCGAGAAGCGCCACCTTCCGGCCCGGCCGGGCCAGGTGCTCGGCCAGCGCGAGCCCGAGCCCGCCGGTGCCTCCGGTGATCAGGTACACGCCGTCGGACCGCAGCACGGGCGGTACCCCGTCGGCGGACGGAAGCGGCGCGGGCACATAGGTCCGGGACCAGCGGTGTGCGCCGCGGTATGCCACGGCCGCATGGCCGGGACGCAGGGAGAACTCTCGGAGGAGTTGTTCGGCGATCTTCGGGGTCCTGCGGTCCGAGGACGGGGTGTTCAGCTCGACGTCGACGGTCCGGATCGCGATGCCGGGGTGCTCACGGGGGATGACGCGGGCCGGTCCCGACACCGTGGCTTTGAGCGGCATGAGCTGTTCGGAGCCCGTAACCCTGTGGAGGCCGTCGGTCACCACCCAGACGTGGCACTCCGGCAGGCCGGGGTACTGGTTGAGCGCCTGGGACAGCAGCAGCAATCCGTCGAAGGCGCGGCATGCCGTGGCGAAGGCCGACCGGGGGTCGTCGGCGATGTCGTCCCCGGCCGTGACGTTCCAGCAGTGCGCCACGCGGACGGGTGGGCGGTTCTGCTCGCGGAGCGCGGCCATCAGCCGCGTGTAGTGGTCGGGCTCGTCCGGATCGATGGTGCAGCGGCCGGGCTCCTGCGCCCACGCGTCGCCCGCGACGACGACGGTGGGCTCGGCGCCAGCCTGCCGCAGCCGTGCCGTGAGTTCGTCGGCGACACCGTGGCGATCAGCGAAGATCAGCCAGTGCTCACCCCGCAGGGACGAACGGATCGGCGGCAGCACGGTGCGTTCCCAGGACGGTGCCTGGATCCAGTCGGTGGTGTCCGCGCGTCGGGCCATCCGGGCGCCGGTGGCCTGCGGACTCCGTCGTTCGAGCCAGTACCGCTTGCGTTGGAAGGGGTAGGCGGGCAGCGGAACACGGCGGGGTCGGGCCGTGTCGGCCCCGCCGCCGTGCACTGCCGCCCAGTCGGGTTCCATGCCGGTCGTCCACATGTGGCCGAGCGCACGCTGGAGGGCCCCCACGGGGTGGCGCCGGTCGTTGCGATGGGGCAGTGAGGCGGTGATCAGCACCGGTTCCCCACCCGCGACGACGCGCCGGGCAAGGCTGCTGAGGGTCTGTCCCGGGCCCACCTCCAGAAGCACGAGGCCGGGCTGCGCGGTCAGGGTCCGTACCCCTGCGTCGAACTCCACCGGCGCGAGGATGTGCCGTCCCCAGTACTCCGGGTCCCTGGCCTGCTCGTCGGTGATCCATGTGCCGGTCACATTGGACACGAAGCCGATGGCGGGTCTCTGTCGGGGCACGGCGGCGACGGCCTCGGTGAACCGCGCCACCACGGGTTGCATGAGGGGCGAGTGGAAGGCGTGCGAGGTGCGCACCGGCCGGGTGGCGATGCCCCGCTCCGCGAGCTGTGCGGCGAACTCCGCCACCGCCGGATGGTCGCCGGAGACGACGCAGTCCTCGGGACCGTTGTGGGCGGCCAGAGAGACGTCCTGCGGAAGCAACTTCACTACGGTCGGGCGGTCCGCCATGACGCTGAGCATCGCGCCGCCGGGCTGCTCCTGCATCAGCTGTCCACGCAGCGCCACGAGGCCCAGGGCGTCCTCCGGGGTGAAGACACCGGCGAGGCACGCCGCGACAAGTTCGCCGAGGCTGTGGCCCAGCAGCGCAGACGGCTCGACGCCCCACGACTGCCACAGTCGCGCCAGGGCGAACTCAAGGACGAAGAGGGCAGGTTGAGCGGTCGCCGTACGGCTGATCTGCGCGTCGCAGGCGTCGTCGTGGAGCATCAGCTCCAGCAGGTCGACGTCGTCCGTACCGTGCCGGGACAGCTCCTTCACGCACAGGTCCACGGCTTCGCGGAAGACAGGCTCCTGTGCGTGGAGCTCCCGCGCCATACCGGGGTACTGGGCGCCTTGTCCGCTGAGGAGGAACGCGACGCCGGGCACCGTTCCGGCGCATGTACCGGTCGTCATCCGCGCCGGATCCCTGGCCTCCAGGGCGGCCGCGATCGAGGCGGCGTCGGGGCCCGTCACGGCCCGCCGTACCGGGAAGTGGTGTCGGCCGACGGCGGCGGTGTGGGTGACGGCGGCAAGGGGCGCCGGGTCCAGCCGGAGCTGCCGGGCCATGGCGTCGCTCAACTCGTCGAGTGCTGCCCGGTCCCGGGCGGACAGCACCAGGAGGTGAGAGGGCCGCCCCGGCCCCGGCCCGGGGGGACCAGCGGCGGGCGGCGCCTCCTGGAGGATCACGTGGGCGTTGGTGCCGCCGAAGCCGAAGGCGCTGACGCCTGCCGTTCGCGGCCCCCCGGACCGCGGCCACGGGGCCGTCTTTCGCTGCACACGGAACGGCCCGAAGTCGATGTCGGGGTTGGGGGTCTCGAAGTGCACGGTCGGCGGCAGCGTGGTGTGCCGCAGAGCGAGCACCGTCTTGATGAGTCCTGCGATGCCCGCGGCCGCGTCAAGGTGACCGACGTTGGACTTGAGCGAGCCCAGCGCGATGCTGCCCGCGGGCCTTTCCGCATGGGCCTTGCCCAGGGCGCGGATCTCGACGGGGTCGCCCAGGGCGGTGCCGGTGCCGTGGGCCTCGACATAGCCGACCTCGCCGGGGGACACGCCCGCGTCCCGCAGGGCGGCGCCGATCACCCCGGCCTGCCCGTCCACGGTCGGAGCGGTGAAGCCGACCTTCATCGCTCCGTCGTTGTTGACGGCTGAGCCCTTGACCACGGCGTGGATCGTGTCGCCGTCGGCGAGGGCGTCGGAGAGGCGTTTGAGCACCACCGCGCCGGCGCCGCTGCCGAACAGCGTGCCTGCCGCGCGGGCGTCGAACGGTCGGCAGTGCCCGTCCGGCGAGACGAAGGAGCCGTCCTGGTGCACATAGCCCCGCTCCTGCTCCAGATTGAGGAACACCCCGCCCGTCACGGCCATGTCGCACTCCCGGTCCCGCAGCGAACGGCAGGCCAGGTGGACGGCCACCAGTGAGGTGGAGCAGGCAGTGCGCAGCGAAATGCTGGGGCCGCGCAAGTCCAGCTTGTACGAGACCCGCGTGGCCAGGAACCCCAGTTCGTTGCCGAGCAGGACCTGGGTCCGGCCCAGGCTCTCGACGACATCGGGGTGGGAGTAGACGTTGGCCAGGTAGCCGTTGCTGCCCGCGCCCGCGAACACGCCGATGCCCCCGGTGAACCGGGCCGGGTCGTACCCGGAGTGCTCCAGTGCCTGCCACGCCGTCTCCAGGAAGACCCGGTGCTGCGGGTCCATGACTTCCGCCTCGCGGCCGGTGTAGCCGAAGAACTCCGCATCGAACGTGTCCATGCCCGGCAGAGCGGCACCGGCGGGAACGAAGCCGGGACGCGTCAGTTCCTCGGGGCGCGCGCCCGCGGCCAGGAGCTGTTCCTCGGTGAAAAAGGAGACGCTTTCCACGCCGTCGCGGATGTTGGTCCAGAACTCGTCGAGGTCACGTGCGCCGGGGAAACGGCCTGCCATGCCGACCACCGCGATGTCACGCTCCACCGTCATGACAGCTCACCGATCAGCTTGGCCAGCGAGCGGATGGTGGGGCCCTCGTACACGACGGTCAGTGGTACCGCGATCTTCAGGCCGGTGCGTATGCGGTGCACCACTTGCAGGCCGAGCAAGGAGCTGCCTCCGAGTTCGAAGAAGTTGTCCTGGACGCCGACTGCCTCGATACCCAGCAGCTCTTCCCAGACCTCGGCGAGCCGCCGTTCCAGGTCCGTCGCGGGGGCGACGTAGGCGTTGAGCAGGCCGGGCCGGGCGTGCCGCTGCCGGTCCGCGCCCGCGTCCCGCACGGGCGCGGACCACTGGGCGACGCGACGCTCCAGGTCGGTCGTGGAGATGATGACCTGTGGCCGCTGCCCGGCTCCGAGGACACGTTCGAAGACTTGTCGCCCCTCGTCGGGGCTCATGGCCACGTGGTGGACGGCGGCACCGATGCCCGATCCGATGGCGGTGTCGTCGGGGAAGCGCCATGCCTCCCAGTTCAGGGAAGTCCAGCGGACGCCGCCCTCGGGCGGTTCGCGCCGCGCGTGCGCGTCGAGGAAGGCATTCGCGGCGGCGTACGCGGTGAAGCCCAGTCCGCCGAGCAGCGCCGCGACCGAGGAGCACAGCAGCGCGAAGTCCAGCGGCTGTGCGGCCAGAGCGCGGTCAAGGACGTGCACGCCGTGCAGCTTGGGTCCGAAGTGGCGTACGCAGTCGGCGTCGGTCAGATCGGCAAGCACCTGATGGGCTTCCGGCCCGGTGGTGCCGGCGGCGTGCACGACTCCGTTGATGGGGCCGAACTCCTCGACCGCCTTCGCCACGGCACCGGCCACGCCGTCGAGGTCTGCCACATCGGTGGCGCAGACCATGACCGAGGCCCCCGCCTTCTCCAACTGCTCGACGGCGGCGACGGCGGGCGAGAGTTCCTCGCCCGGGCGGTTGCCTTCCGGCAGGCCCGTGCGACTCATCAGCACCAGTCGCGCGCCGGGCGCTTGTTCGACGATGGAGCGGGCTACGACGAGGCCTATACGGCCGAGGCCACCGGTGATGAGGTACACGCCGCCGGGCCGCAGGACGCTCTCGCCGGTCGGGCACAGCGGCGCTGAGACGAACCTCTGGCCCCAACGGGCGGCGCCGCGCAGGGCGACGGTCCCGCTGTCGGCCTTGCCCGCGAGTTCGTCGAGCACCCGCTCCGCGAGCCGTGCCGGGCCGCCGTTCCCCTCCCCGGGCGCGGGCACGTCCAGCTGTACGCAGCTCAGTGACGGGTACTCCTGGGGCGCCACCTTGCACACCCCCTGGACGGTCGCCTTCACCGGCTCCAGCGGTTCGTCGCCGAGCACCGCGCAGGCGCCGCTGGTGACCACGGTCCAGTGCGTCTCGCCCCTCATGAGCTCGCCCTCGCACGCACGCGTCCAGCGGGTCAGGCTGTGGAAGCCGCGCTCAAGGACGTGTTCGACGGCGCCGCTCTCATGCGGTGCCGGGACAGCTTCGACCCCCCAGCAGTGCACGAGACGATCGGGAAAGGGGCCGCGGGCCCGAAGCGCCTCGGCGAGGAGCGCGTAGTCACCGGCTGCGGCGGGGTCGACGACGAACCGGTCGGGGCCGTCCTGCCGCCACTGCGGCCCCGCGGTGACGACAGCCACGGACGCGTGCTGCGCGGTGAGCCGGGCGGCCACCTCCTCGCCGAGCCCGGTGCCGTCGGCGAAGACCAGCCAGTGGTGGTCCTTCGGCGCGGACATGCCCTCCACCGGTCCGAGGCGTTGCCATGAGGTGTCGTGGAACCAGTCGCCCATCCGGGCCCGCTCGCCCGTCCCGGCAGGGGCCCCGTCCCGGTTGTCGCCGTCGAGCCAGTAGCGGGAACGGGCGAACGGGTAGGTGGGCAGGGCGAGTCGGCGCCGCGCGGCGTGGGTGTGCAGGCCCTCCCAGGTGAGGGCGGCCCCGGCGAGCCACAGTCTGCCGAGTGACCTGAGCGCCGTGATACGGGCGGACTCGGCGGTGAACGCGTCGGGCAGGGTCGGTACGACGACCCGGTCGGCGGCCCGTGTGCTCGCCGGGTGCTGCATGGCCGCCGACATCAGCGCTCTGCCGGGGCCGACCTCGACGAGGACGACGTCGTCGGCGCCCCACAAGGTGCCCATGCCGTCGGCGAAGCGGACGGGGAGGCGCACATGACGGGCCCAGTACTCGGGGTCGGTGGCCTGTTCGTCGGTGATCCAGGTTCCACTGACGTTGGAGACGAATGGGACAGCCGGGGCGTGCAGCCGCACAGAGCGCACGATCTCGGCGTACGGCTCGACCACGCCGTCCATCATGGGTGAGTGGAAAGCGAACCGGGTGTTGAGGCGTCGTGAGACGACTCCGGCCTCCGCGAGCACGGCCATCGTGTGCTCGACGGCCGTGACGGGGCCGGCCAGGACGCAGGTGCGCGGATCGTTGACAGCTGCGAGGGACACACCATCGGTGCGGTGGCTCGCGAGTTCCTCCTCGCTGAGCGGGACGGCCACCATGGCGCCCTCGTCGCAGGCGGAGATCAGCCGGGCCCGCTCGACGACCAGACGCAGGGCGTCCTTGAGGGAGAACACCCCGGAGACGCACGCCGCTACGTACTCGCCCAGGCTGTGGCCGATCATCATCTCCGGCTCGACGCCCCAGGAGCGCCACATCTCCACCAGCGCGTATTCGACGGAGAAGACCGCGGGATAGCCCAACGCGGGCTGGCCCAGTGGGTGATCGCTGAGCGCGGGGGCAGTCAGCATGTGCCTCAGGTCCGGCTTGCCGCCCTGCGTGGCCGGACGCCGGGCGGCCCGGTCGAAGACGACCTCGCGGATGTCCCGATCAAGGAGCGGCAGCAGGAGCTCGGCGCATTGGTCGAGCGTGCTGCGGAAGGTGGCGTCCGTCTCGTACAGCCGCTCCGCCATCATGGGGTACTGCTCACCGAAGCCGCTGAACATGAAAGCGACCGGGCGGTGTCCGCCGCTGCCGCCGCCGGTCAGGATCCGTCCGTCGTCGGGGTGTTCGAGCGCGGAGAGCGCGTCGGCGGTGTCCCGCGCGACGAGCACCCGACGGTGGTCGAAAGCCCTGCGACCCATCTGGAGTGTGAACGCCACGTCGCCCAGGGAACTTTCCGGATGCGCGCGCAGATGGTCGCCCAGTCGGCCGGTCATGGCGTCCAGAGCTGTCTCGCTCCTGGCCGAGAGGACAAGGAGCTGCTCCTCGTCGGTGGCCGCGAGCTCCGGCCTCTCAGGAGCCTGCTCCAGGATCACATGGGCGTTGGTGCCGCCGAGGCCGAAGGAGCTGACGCCCGCGCGCCGTGGCCCGTCGGCGACGGCGCCCGCCGGGGCGCGCACGTGATCCTCGCGGTGCGCGACGAGGACAAGGGCCAT